>JBBIHZ010000027.1:0-12936 GCA_037446735.1 Deltaproteobacteria bacterium | reverse complement strand
AAAAAAGCGCTGCCGATCAAAGACTGACTGTCCGGCAAGTGGTTGACTTTTACATCTAAGGTGAAACTATTTTTTGAATATCTTTAATGTGTTTATGATTTCCTCAATATATTAGCAGAAGAATATGTCAAGGATTTTTTCGGGCGTGTTATTTTCACCAGTAAAAACAACCAACTGCGGTCAGCGGCTGGATTTTACCCCCACCCGCGAGCAGTAAACGCTGATCGGGCAGGCACTACAGACGGGCGACACAGGCTTGCAGGTGCGCCGCCCGAAAGCGACCATCAACGTATTATAAATTATCCAGTGGCGGCGCGGCAGTTTCGCCCGCAGGGCGAATTCCGTTTCGTCCGGTGTCTTGGTTTTAACGTAGCCCATACGGTTGGAAATTCTATGCACGTGCGTGTCCACGCAGATTCCGGGTTTGCCGTAAGCCAGAGAGATAACCAGGTTGGCGGTTTTGCGCCCCACGCCTTTGATGCCCAGCATTTCTTCCAGATTATCCGGCACGCGGGATGCAAAACGCGTGATTAATTCACGACAGACGTGATGGATGGTGCGCGCCTTGACGCGGTAAAATCCGACCGGGTAAATGGTTTTTGCTATTTTGGCTTGCGGAATTTTGAGCATGTCTTCCGGCGTGGCGGCCAGCTTAAAGAGTCTTTCGGTGGCCAGTTCTGTTACTTCGTCCTTTGTCCGAAGGCTAAGTAGGGTGGAAATGAGAATGACAAAAGGGTCGCGCTGATTTTCCGCCAGATGCGAGACAATCGGCAGTTTTCCGACTTTCAGATCTTTTTTCAGTATTTTGATGATGGTGTTAATTTCAGTGTCGCGCATTAATATCTCTTACAGGCTGAATGCCGGTTCAAAAGCCACGGCTTGGATCAACTTTTGAGCTTCCTTTTCCTGTGACGGTTTGCCGGTCACGGCAAGCCACACGCTTCCTTCCGCGCCGCAAACGCCGCCCGCCGCAATCATTTTTGCTCGACAGCCGGTAAGGAGCGCCAGGGCATCCAGTTCGGTGAAAATTTCTCCCGGCACGGGCATCAGGCGCGGGCCTTGTCCGCCCGGCTCGTTCATCAAAGCGACAGGTTCATCAATGCCGCCGCAGACGCGTTTTTCCAGCCCCACCGGGATTATCAGGCGCACGCGCCTGCCCGCTACCACGCGCAGGGCCGCGCCGATTGTTCCGGATTTGGCATCGGCAATCAAAATGGCCGCTCTTTTGCTATTCACATCCAGTGCGTTCGCGCCCTTGAGGATGATGTCTCCCTCATTTAAATCTTCGACCACATCGAAAATGGTTTTACCCTTCTGCCAGACGCCGTTTTGGATAACCACATCACCGGGAAAGCCGCTTTGGTCGGCAAGCCGGCCGCCTTTTGTTTTCGGGCCGCCCGGCGGCGGGATAATGCCGCGGAAGAAACGGTTGCGCGTGAAAGCGGCTTTTTTCTCGATTTTGGCCAGCAACTCCTCGGCGATATAGCCGTTGGTGGTGCCGGCAATGATGGCGATTGTCCCGCGTTTGCGCGCGGCAACTATTGCCGGATGTTTAATCATCGCCTTGGCAATCACTCTTTTGCCCGCGGCGGGTGTGAGGATAAACTGCTTCATGAGTTTTTCTCCTTTCCGCTTCCCGCGATTAATTAATTCTTGTCCAAATCATACGACATAAAAGAGACCACAAAAGGTAAATGCTCAAACTTTTTTGTATGCGTCTCAATAAAGCCGTTTTTTTCATACCATCCTTTTAGTTCTGTTTGCGCCGAAATAATGCCGATACTTACTTTCCCCGCTCCGGATTTTTTTGCCGTATTTAAAATGTGGTTAATCAATGCCCCGCCAAATCCCCGCCCGCGTTTCTGCGGCAGGACAGCCAGTCTTTCTAAATAACACAGGGAGTTATCCATCATTTCGCTCGCCACACAGCCGCATGCAAGGTTTTCTTCCTCCAGAAGAAAATAAGTCACGCCTCTTTCCATGTCTTTTTTAATCCAGTCAGGTTCGCAATTGGACGCATGCCGGGGGGCGGTTTCCTTGGTCAGGCCGAAGCGCGCTGCTACATCCTGAAAAGATTTTTTTATAATATCGGCCAGCAAGGTGATTTCTTTCGGCCCGGCCTGACGGATTTTAAACTTTTTCATGTTATCTTTCATAAAAAAGTTTATTAAATTAACTGATCCGCCTTGGTTAGTCGATTAAGACAAAACCATATCTGTTTTGACGGGCATTTTTGTCCTGCAGAACCTCACAGGGCATGCCCAGCCGACGAGCGGTTTTGTATACATCGATGCCAAAACTAGAATCACACGGTCTTACCTTCTCCGGCGTCGGGCACGCCCTGCCTTTTTTTACGACGCAGTCCTTGCACAAATTACAGCAACGAATAGCAAAGGCAAAATAATGGCCATCGAGAAATGCCCTGCGCTCGATTTCTAAAACGACAGCGCTAAGCCTGCGAGCATCATGGGAATGTGCCAGAAGAACATGCTTATAACTTTTGACCATTTGCACTCTTTGCTCATAGGCCGTGTCTTTAGCTGAGCACCGGACATTATCCGGTGAGGAATATTCACATCCCCAGCGGCATTTAAGAACAGCCCGGATATCAAAAGCAATATCCTTGGAAGATATTATTCTGGCTTCCGTCATTTTTAATGATTTTGCCAGAGAGAGATACTTTTCCCAAGCAGCTTTTTGCTTCATGCAAACATCGCTTGCCCGTATTTATCTTTGTAGATCATTTCCGTGACTGTTTTTCTCGGCGGGCCTTCGCGCAGCGGCAACACCGGCCGGCCGATGGGAATCACCGCCACAACTTCCCGACCTTCCGGCACCGCGAGGATTTTTTTGCACGCCTCATGATTCATGAGGCCCACAACCACCGTGCCCAGGCCAAGCTCAAACGCTTTTAGGCAAAGCGTCTGCGCGGCAATGCCCAAATCAAACATATACCAGTTGGCAAGGGATGTGGATTCCTTGCCGTCGTAGCAACCGGAAATATTGGTTTTGGCGCAGGCTACGATAAGCGCGGAGGCGGACAGTGAACATTTTGTCGCCGGATTTTTTTCCGTGTACGTGCCCGTTACCGCTTCGATAAGGGATTTATCACGCACCACGATAAATTCCCACACTTGTGTATTGGCCCACGAAGGCGACCAACGCACCGCCTCAAATATTTGTTTGAGTTCGTCATCCGTTACCGGCTCTTCGGTAAATTTTCTCACGCTGCGGCGTTTGAGAATGGCTTCCTGCAATTCCATAATTGGACCTCCATTTTTGTTATGTTTTTATCCGGTATTTTAACCGGTTTTTTATCAACAGTGATACAGTTTTTTTTCAAAAATCTTGCGGATGTTTTCCGCAATGGCGGATACGGAAAAGTTGTAGCTTTTAAAATCAGGCTCCAGCGTGCCGATTAGTTCGAGCTTTATCGTATTGAAAACGCGCGTATTGAAGGAAAAATATCCGCGGCGGAAAAGAATGTTGGTGTTTCTGATGAGAACCAGATGTATGGGCGCCTTGCAGTAGCGCGCGATGCTGAACACCCCTTTGTTGAAAGCGGCAAGTTTTCCATCGCGGCTTCTGGTGCCTTCCGGGAAAACAAAAAGTATGCCTCCGCCCGTCAGATGTTTTTTAATCGCTTCGAGGTTGTTGATCATTGCCGCCCCCATCATTTCATTGGGCGCGGAAGGAATGTAGCCGGTGTTTTTCAGAAACCAGCCGAAGATGGGAACTTTGAAAAAGGTGTTTTTTACAATGGTTAAATGACGCGGAAAGATGGAAACCAGCAAAATAGGGTCAAGATAGGATAAATGATTGCAAACAATCACCGCGGAACGAAGCTCGCGCACCTGGTCTGGAATTTCAAATTTGGCGCGGCGAATCAGCGCGCGGGTCAGGGTAAAAAAAAAGCGCAGATGGACATGATTTATGTTTTGCAGCGCGGTGGCCATGTTTTTCGCGATAACGGCGGCAGGTATGTACAAGAAGGCAAGTAAAAAAAGATACCCGAAAAGAAAGTATGTCCACAAAATGACGGTGATGAAGAAATTCCAGATACGGTGAATTATTTTTACAAACAGCAGCATTTAGTCATTTGAACTTTCTTATCAGCAGGATAGTATTAACGCCGCCAAAGGCGAAATTCTGTATCGCCACGGTTTTTACCGGTTGAGTCAATACCTTTTGCACGTGCCTGACCATCGCGCAGCGCTCATCGATCTCTTCGAGGTTGATGGTGGGCGCGATAAAGCCGTCTTCCATCATGTAAACAGACATGATGGTTTCAATCGCACCGCAGGCGGCCATGGTATGACCGATATAACTTTTCAAGCCGATCACAAAAGGATGCTCGCCGAATACCGCTCCGATCGCTTGCGCTTCGATTATATCGCCCATTTTTGTCGCGGTGGCGTGCGCGCTGATCAGATCAACATCCTGTGGGCTGATTTTGGCGTTTTCCACACCGAGCTTGAGCGTTTGCGTGATGCCCGCGAGATTGGGCAGGATTAAATCCCCGCCGTTATTATTGCAGGCAAAGCCGATAACTTCCGCGATAATATTGGCGCCGCGTTTTTTGGCGAATTCGTATTCCTCCAGCATCAGAGCGCCCGCGCCTTCCCCCACCACCAGGCCGTCGCGTAGTTTGTCGAAAGGGCGCGGCGTGCGGTGCGGTTCGTTGTTGAAAGCTGTGGAGCAGGCCAGCAGATTATCGAAAACAGCGACGGTCGTGGTGTCATATTCATCGGCCGCGCCGCAGAGCATTGCTTCCTGCAGGCCGTATTTTATCGCTTCATAGCCGAAACCGATGGCCTGAGAGCCGGTCGTGCACGCAGTTCCCGAGGAAATAACCCGGCCGGTGATGCCGAACATCTTGGTGATGTTCACCGCGGTGGTGTGCACCATTGATTTGAGATATTCCACCGCGCCAATACTCTGGTAAGCCTTTTTATCTTTGGCTTTGAAAAAAATGTTGTAAATATCGCGCTGGACGGTGGGCGAGCCGTGAATGGATCCGAAAGAAACACCGAGTTTTCCGGAAGTGATAAAATCCTGCGTAAGGGCCGATTGCTCAAGCGTTTCCTTGGCCGTCTGGCAGGCGTAATAGGCAACAGGGCCCATTGTCTTGCGGTGCGCCCGCTTGAAGTCATATTCTATGGGATAGTCAACCGTGCCGTAAACGCGGGAATGGATAAAACTGCTGACCAGCGCGTCTTCGCGCAGCGGCATGATACCAGATTTTCCCGCAAGCAGGCTCTCGGTTATCTGTTTTTTGCCGTGACCGATGGGCGTGATGGCGGAGGCCGCCGTGATGACAACTCTTCGTTCCATAAAAAGTTATGCCGCTGTTTTTCTGGCCTGTATTATTCTTTCAATGTAATCACAAATCTGATTTATCGTGCGGATATCCATGACCTGCTTTTTTTCTTCCTGAGTGAGTTCAGAGCCCAACATGCGTTCGATTTCGAGCAATAATTCAATGGCGTCAATGCTGTCAAATTCGTATTTTTCACGCAGATCGTCATCAAGCCCCGGATTTTCTATTTCAAATTCCCGCAGGAAAATTTCTTTAATTTCCTGTTCAATTTCCTGACGTGTCATTTTATTGTTGTTAGCTCCCTTTGTTTTTTGTGTAAATGAGGCCGAAGGACGGATAATCAATCTCGCCCCTGGTTAAAGATTGCCGCTTATCCCGTTAATACAGGTAAATTGTAATCATAACCCGGCTTTGCGTGAGATTTAACATAAATTAACCCGTTCGTCCACACGTTTAGGCCCGCCATTGGAATTTGTGATTGAACTCTTCTGTGCCGATAATTTTTCTGGTTACTTCATACGAGCCCAGAATGCTTCCTAAAACCCCGGGCGCCAGCGCGTTTTGTCCCGTAAGATGCAGCCCGACGATGGGCAAATTGTTTATGGAGGCGATTTTCAGCAGCTGCTGCGCGGAGCGCATCACGCCGTAGCATGAACCTCGCGGACAATTAATGTAATCGCGGATGGTCAGGGGCGTAAAAACATCGATAACGCGGGCGTTTTTTAACGGGCCGAAAACATTTTGCGCTTTGTGCAAAAGTTCCTGAGCGATCGCGGATTTTTTGTCCGTGTAATCTTTGGGCCTGCGCCCCGAAACGGTGTTTTCCCACGTGCTCCATTCTTCGTATAGCGACCGGGTAATAATGGAGAGAAGGTTGACGCGGGAGTTACCTTTTCTGATTTGATAAAAAACACCTTCTTTTATTTCGCCTTTTTCGTCCGCGTGTAGGCGGTAGGTGTTGTAAGTCAGTTCCGGATGCGCGGCGGCATCCACGCTGATCTGCGCGGAGATCACGCCGTTTGTTTCCCGCAAATCCATGATTCTCTGTCTCATGGCCGGGCGCAGCGCTTGTTCTTCCAGCAGTTGCAGTAAAATTTTCGGGTGTATATCGGCGATAACGTAATCCGCCGGTATTTCCCGGCCGGAGACAAGCCGCGCGCTCTTTACCATGCCTTCGCTGATTAATATTTTTTTCGCTCCGTCGCGGATAATAATATTTCCTCCCGCCTGCGTAAAGCGCCGGATGAGCGCGTCGGTCATTTTCGCGCCGTTTTCTTGGAGCCGCCAGGCGGAAAATAAATAACCTGCCAGAACCATGTGATGCAGGAGCACAGGGCATTCGGCAGCGGGCACGCCGAAAAGCTCGCAGGGCACGGAAATGACCGCGCGCAGGCGCGGCGAAACGGCAAGCCCATCCAGAAATTCGCCCAGCGGCTGGAGATAATCGATATTCTGGAAAGGGTCGCCCTGATTGATGAGAAAGGCTGGATTAAGCATGCGCCGGTGAATTTCACGCAGGCCTTTCATGAAACTGTTTATCTTTTCGGACTCGGCTCCGAAAACGCGCACGAGATTATTTTCGTAACTGTCAATATCCGCAGGCAAATCGAAAACAAAGTCATCAAAAAGATAACGGTCAATGACACCCTCGTTTCCCATGCGGGAAAAGATTTCATTTGTTTCTATGCCCAGGGCGGCAAACAGTTTGCCCATCGGTTCGTTCTCGCCCAGCGCGCCGACATAATGCACGCCGACCGGACAATCCAATCCGTCTCGCCGGTAGGAACGCATCAGGCCGCCGGGGAGCGCATTTTTCTCCACAATTGTTACCTGATAAGACAACGAAGATAGAAGAATGCCCGCGCTCAGGCCGCCGATTCCCGAGCCGATAATGACAATGTTTTTGCCTTGCGGCCGGGTTTTCATTATTTCACCTGTGAGTGGCTTTTTCCTGCTTGTTTCCGGGCTGAACTTCGATCAGTTTCATCAGCAAAGTATAATTAACCAGTTCCCGCGCGTGAAGTTCGATATTCTGATAATGATTGCCCGCTTGGCCGCTGAATTTTATCCGACGTTTTAATTTTCCGCAGGCGCTGTAGCGCTTTATTTCCACTTTATCTTTGCCGTCCTGCAGCACGTCAATAATCGCCGAGTTTTGGTCGCGCCAGCGGCAGATTGTTTCATCCGTGGGCAAAAAGCCGGCTTTTTGAGGATTTCCTTCCGGAGGGGAAAAAATCAGCTTGATATCGTTGATCATGTTTTGCGCGAACGCCGGCGCGTCAAAGGGCGGCAGGGCGCGGCTTACTTCCAGCATTCCCGCGCGTTCTCTTGCTTCGAAAAGCACCATGCCTTCCGCCGTCATAATCGCGCAGGAAAGCTCGCGCGTGGCGGTATTCACCGAGGTAATGCCGATAATCGCGCTTTTCGCGCCTCCGGCCATGTGAACTTCAATAGCGTGAATAAGCGTGGCGGGCTCACGCAAAAAAGGGAAAGGGCATGCCAGGTTGCTTTTTTCAGGCGTCGCCGGTTCTTTGATGACCGGCAACGTTTGGCAACCTGCGAGAAAAAAAAGCAAGATAATCAGCGGCGCTAATTTCATTCGACATCCTGAAATATCGACTCAGGCAGCGGTTTATTGATGAGTGTGTTTTTGAAATCGATTCTGGTCTGCGCGCTGGCGCTTTCGATGATGTTTACCGTTTTCACGGCTTTATCCTTTGACGAAAGAGTGATGACGATTTTTTCAATCATGCCTTCCATGTTTTTTGCCGTAGGCGTCATGATTATTTGGGTGAATTCTCCTTTTTCTTTCAACGCGGCGCGGAAGGAAGGATTCTGGTCGAATTTCCCGCTCATCCAAGAGGTTATCTCACCCAGAACTATTTTCATCGCCTGCACGCCACCGCTTGTGTCCTCCACCATCTTTCCGCCCGAAAAGATATAGCGCTTCGTTTCGCCTTGATGATTTATAACCACGCTTCTTAACGGCTTTTTATACTCCCAGCGAAAAGAGTACGGCACGGCAAAATAGAAGAGCCCCTCGGAGATGAGCGGCTTTGCCAGAATTTTCATTGATTTTGTCTGAATAAACGCGGCCTGAATGGTTTTAATTTCTGCGGCGTTTTTGCGCAATTCCTCAAAGCCGTCTTTTGCCGCGAAAGCTTCCGAAAATACCGCTGCGGCAAAAATGACGCAGAGAATAAATACAAGCGACAACTTTCCGGAGCGCATTAAAAAAGTCCCCCGTTTATACTGATAACTTCTCCGGTGATATAGGAAGCATCTTGCGAGCATAAGAAACGAATCACGCTAGCCACTTCTTCGGGCTTGCCGGCGCGCGCCATGGGAATCATTTTGGTCATTTCCGCCACCGGCGTGCCGGCGGTCATTTCGGTGTCAATCAGCCCCGGAGCCACAGCGTTGACGCGGATGCCGAAACGCGCCACTTCTTTGGAAAGAGAGCGCACCGCGCCGATTAAGCCCGCTTTGGCCGCGGCGTAATTGGCCTGGCCGCGGTTGGGCACAATCCCCGCCGCGGAGGAAACGCAGACAATGGAACCGCAGCGCGCCTTGACCATTTCCCGTAATATTGGCTTGGTGACATTGAAAAAACCTTTGAGCGTGGTATTGATCACGCTGTCCCATTCATCATCACCCATCATCATAAAAAGCCCGTCGGCGGTAATGCCGGCGTTATTTACCAGAACCTGAATTTTCTTGTGCCGCTCGATTATATCCTTGATTTTTTCCGCGGTCTGCTGCGCGTCCACCACGTCAAACCGCGCGATTTCTCCCTCGGATCCGGCGTTGCGCACCTGCTGTAATGTTTCTTTCGCCGCGTTTTCGTTGGCCTGATAATTAATGACAACATAGTACCCTGTTTTTGCCATCTCGACGGCCGTGGCGCGTCCGATGCCGCGGCTGGCGCCGGTTATTATTGCTACTTTTTTTTCACTCATTTGTTTATCGTTCCCCTCAAAAAATTATTGTTTAATGTCGTCCTCATTCAGGCGCAGCGCCTGCAAAACCATTTTGGCCAGAATTTCTTTTTCGCTTTTTACTGTCCCTTCGATGACGGCGTAGTTATCAAGTGAATATTTGCTTTCGACAAAGACCTTCAGTTTCGCGCCCGCGGGAATTTTTTCTGCATAAAAGTGCGCGCTCTTGATGCCCACCAGCCATCCTTTCACGCTGTCTTTTCCCTGCTGAAGCCTTTTGTATCCTTCGATGACGGCGGCCGTCTGCGCGACGGCTTCGATAAGCACCAGCGAATCAACCGCGCCTGCGGCAAAAAGCGGCCAGGCGGAATTTACCGTGGCGGTGGTGACGCCGGTATCTTCCTGCGCTTCCAGCACGGAGCTGATAATTTTTATCGGCGCGCGATGCGGAATAATGCTGTCGATATCAATGTTAAGCATAATAGGTTTTATTAAACTTAGCTAAGATAATGAGAAAACCTCGTTAAAGTCAACAAAATCATTTTTTTATCATGTTAAATCAGGCAATTACGTTCTTTTTTTGTCAAAGCATTCATTGATTTTTTTTATATTTTACATTAAATTGCTGCAAATTGGATTAGCAAAAATTGCTTTTATGGCGTCCCTGCAAAAAGAAAAATTTGATATTTTCTACAGAAATATCCTCAATCCTGCCGCGGATTTGTGCCGCAGGGATTTTACTTTTTCCGGCTACAGCTACGGCGAGGTGTTTGAGCTGGCCGCGGGCATTAAAAAAATGTTTGCCTCTCGCGGCATGGAAAAAACACTTTGTCTTTGCACCGAGAAAAAATCGGTAACCGTCGCCTGCGTTCTGGCATCGCTTGCCGGGGCCTGCCGGTTGATTCTTCCTTATTCCTCTTCCTCGCACGCGCTGATGGAAATGCATGAAGCCACCGGTTTCGACGCCGCGATTGCCGACCACCCGGAAGAACTGCCTTCGGGCGTGGAAGTTATTACTCCTCTTTCGGGAAAAATTTCTGATCTGAAACCGGAAGATTTGCGCGATCCGGACAAGCCGTTTTTGCGTCTTTTTACCGGCGGCTCCACGGGAAAGCCCCGCGTCTGGACAAAATCGCCGCGCAATCTTTTGGCCGAAGGATTTTACTTAAAGGAAAAATTTCAGTTGACACAGGACGATTTGTTTGTCGCCACCGTGCCACCCTATCATATTTATGGGTTGCTTTTTTCCGTTCTGTCTCCTTTTGCCGCGCGGGCGCAGATTCTGCCGGACATTTACACTTTTCCACAGGAAATAATTTCCGCGGTTAACAAACATAAAGCCACTGTGCTCATCAGCGTGCCCGCTCATTACAGGGCTTTATTGGTGGATAATTTGTCGGTCGAATCTTTACGCGTTGCCTTTTCCTCCTCCGGCGCGCTGGGCCGCGCCGATGCCGCGAACTTTTATAAAAAGACCGGTGTGGGCATAACAGAAATTTACGGCTCCACGGAAACCGGCGGCGTTGCCGCGCGTAATATCAGCGAACACAAGGAAAGCTGGAGACCCTTTGATGTTGTGGAATGGAAAATCGACGGCATGGGCGGCAAGCGCCTTTGCATAAAATCTGATTTTGTCTCCGAGGAATTGCCGCGCGATGCCGATGGTTTTTGCATAACCGGCGATGAAGCGGCTCCCGACAAAGATAACCGTTTTATGCTTTTGGGCCGCGCCGACGGCATTGTCAAAGTTGCCGGCAAAAGAGTTGATCTCATCGAAGTGCAAAATAAAATAAAAACACTGCCCACGGTGCAGGAAGCCATCGTCATTTCCCTGCCCACGGAAAAAGGGCGCGAAAGCGTTATTGCCGCGCTTGTCGCGTGCGATCTGACCGAAACGCATCTGAAAAAACTGATGATGGAAATGCTTGAACCATACGCGGTGCCCCGGCGCGTGAAAATTGTTCCGCACATTGCCACTACGCCCACCGGCAAGATTGACCGGCAAAAAATAGAACAGATACTTCTTGCCGACAAAGATTAATGAAATCAGCTTGTCTTTTCGCTTTTTGTTTTAAGCCGCCTCAACCGGTGAGCGAGAGATTCTCTTTCGTCTAGCGAAAAACCATTGTTTTGATTGAGCGCACCCTCCACCAGCATTTTCGCCGCGTTGCAGTCACGGGCGTGATGCTCCAGCCACTTGGCCATTTCTGAAACGGCGGAATAATCGGAAGGAGAGATTTCTAAAATTTCCTGCCAGATTTGCGTGGCCTGCTCCCAGCGTCCGGTACGTTTGTATAAAAAAGAAAGTTCTTTTTTGGAAATTACCGATAATTGAGTGCCTGTTTGTTGTTCGTTGAATATATCCAAAACTTTACCGGCGCGTTTGGCATCGCGCCGTTTAAACAGTAATCGGGCTGCGGCCAGATAATCATCCGCGTGTGAATTTTGCAGCTCCTGCTTCGCGCAGAGAATTTCCGTTAGGTGCGCGGTGAGCGTGGCCATGGAAACAACGTCGAGTTTATTGTGTTCGAAAATCGCTTCTAAAAGCCGTCCGTCTCTTTGCTTGAGCCAGTCAAAATACCGTTGCGGAATTTCCCAGCCGGGGATATCGCCTTCGCGGAACACTCCCAGCACTTCCGCCTCGAGCGTTCCCAAACGGCTGTTTTCCAGGCGATGCCCCAGAATGCGCCGCGAAGGATGGAGCAAATCCAGATGTGGCAGATTTGTTAAATCGCTTTTGAGCCGGTTTAAAATAAAGCGCGTGGATAAAAGATTGATATCGAACGCCTTGCCGTTGAACGTGACCAGAAATTTCTTTTGCGCGGCGATTTCGGCAAGATAGGCAAGCGCGGCGCGCTCTTCGGAAAAATCGCGCGCGAAAATCTGCCGGATGTGAAAAGCGCCCTCTTCAAACCAGCCCAGGCCGATTAAAAAAGCCATTGTGCCCGTTCCGCCGGAAAGACCGGTTGTTTCCGTATCAAGGAAAAGGCCGTCCTCACAGCGGCAGTTGTTTAAAGTGTAGTCGCCGGCCAGAAGCGCGGCGGCGTGCATATCCAGATTAAGCGCTTCGCAGATATTGCGCTTTCCGTGACGGCAGTTGCCGGCCATGATGTCGCTTGTCAGAAAAAATTTACCGTGCCTGTTTTCCACTTCTTCGCCCCGGACTATTTTTTCCAGCGCGATGGTTTCTCCCCAGAATTCTT
Organism: Deltaproteobacteria bacterium; assembly: GCA_037446735.1. Taxonomy (GTDB): domain Bacteria; phylum Desulfobacterota; class Syntrophia; order Syntrophales; family Smithellaceae; genus UBA4810. The sequence continues at coordinate 475 of JBBIHZ010000027.1, read as the reverse complement.
TTTTGGGCGCGGCGCTTTGCGTCTGAGGACGGCGCGAAAGAATCATATCCATCCTGCGGCGCAGTTCATCAATCTGTGCCTGCTTAGCGGAAGGCGCGATAGGTTTTGCTGTTTTTTCGCCGGTCAGGCGTTTTAATTTATCAATCGAGCTCATATTCTCTTTGTCATCGCGAGCCCCCGCAGGAAGCGTGGCAATCTATCACTTTGTCATTACCCGGCGCGACCGGGTAATCCAGTTTATTTTTGTCCTTCTGGATTCCCTTGTCAAGCAAGGGAATGACAGCTATTTTTATCAGTTAATCCTAAACATCAAGATTAAAGATTTGATCTTCATTTGTAAATTACAATATAAATACTCAATTTTTTCGGGCTTTTCTTGTAATTAAAAACCATAAAAGATCTACATTTGTTTCAAAACAACCGCCTACCGGCACGGAAGAACTTTTTATAATAAATTTCCTTTCAGGAAAATGAA
>JBBIHZ010000026.1:9311-13061 GCA_037446735.1 Deltaproteobacteria bacterium | reverse complement strand
TTATTCCATCCATAATGGGACCTTTTGCGGCCAGCGGATGATTGCGGCGGGTTTCGCTGAAACGGCGCAGGAGGGCTTCGTCGCTCGCCTCCAGAAAGAGAATCTCAATCTTGAAGCCCTTTTCCTTAAGCTTTTGAAATATGCGCCGGTATTTTTCCAGAAAAGTTTTTTCTCTGAGGTCCATGACCATCGCCACCCGGTCAACATTGGGTGATGATTCAATGGTTATATCCAGAAATTTTGGCAGTAAAACGACCGGTAGATTATCAACACAAAAAAACCCGATGTCTTCAAGCGCGCGCAGCGCCGTGCTTTTGCCGGAACCGGAAAGGCCGGTAATGATGACCACGCGTAAATTTTTCATTGTGTCATCCTGAAAAGTATATGAAGTTTTTTAACAGATTTTCTCAAAAATAGCCAGAAGTACAGTTAAATTTCCGCCGGCGTAAATGCTGTTTTAAAATGCTGAGGTATTTTAAATGGGGCAGGTTTGGTCCTGGGTGATAATCGCCTTGTATAAGTCGCCGCGGGATTTTGCCTCCATGAGTTTTTTGCGGAAGTTAACCACTTTAAGCATCTTGGATATTTTGGCCAATGCCTTCAGGTGCTGTCCGGCGGAATTCTCCGGGGCCAGAAGCAGAAAAAACAAATTTACGGGTTTGCCGTCGATCGCGTCAAAAGAAATACCCTCTTTGCTGCGTCCGAAAGCAACGACCAGTTCCTCCAGCGCGGGGATTTTGCCGTGCGGTATGGCCACGCCGTCGCCGATACCGGTGGAACCAAGCTTTTCCCGCTGCTGCAGCACTTCCATCACCACGGCCGCATCCAGCTTTAAACCGCCGTCGATTACGGTCTTTACCAGTTCCTGCAAGACTTCTGTCTTGTTTTTTGCCTGCAGGCTATCGTTTATGAATCCGCTGTTGAAAATCTGGTCCAGTTGCATAAGGCACACCAAAGCTTTAAATTTGCTGAATCCTTACGGAGTATTTACCGCTTAGCTTTTTGTCTCCATAAGGCCATATTGGCCGTCATCACGACGATAGACAACGCTTACCTTTTCCGAAGAGGAATCGCGATAAATGACAAACGCCGCTTTTGTTTCTTCCAGTTCCATAACCGCTTCATCCAGCGACATGGGCTTCAAGATGATTTTTCTCGTTTCGACAACTCTGCTTGCTGAAAGATCTTCTGTTTCTTCCGGCCGGTCGGTTTTGTCTTTGCCATGCCTGATGCTGATGGGCTTTCTTTCGCGAACTTTTTCCTTCTGTTTCTTTATCTGCTTTTCAATTTTGTCTATGCATTTATCAATGGCCAGGCGCATGTCCTTGTCTTTTTCTTTGGCATTGATATTCCAACCGTTGGTGCTGAAATTTACCTCCACCATATTTCTGAACTTTTCCATGGAAAGAACTATACGCGCTTCGGCCGGCGTGTCCAAATATTTATTCAACTTGTTGATTTTTTCCGCCGCGTAATCTTTGTGTCCTTTTTCACCTTCGTTATTTCTGAAAGTTACCGAAATTTTCATTTCTCCCCCTGTTGATACTTCCCTTGCCGATGTCCGCCTGCCAACTGCCGCTGACGGATTATCCGCAAAGGCAAGTCATATAGTGATATGAAAGCTAAATGTCAATCAGTTTTTTATAATTATCGCTTATTATCCCGTCTTTAGAACTGCTTGAATTTAAAAGTATTTTTTTCTTTTAGACGAGGGCAAAATCCCCATCATTTCCCTGTATTTTGCCACGGTACGCCTCGCGATGTCAATGCCACCGTCTTTGAGCATATCCACGATCTCGCAATCGCTGTAAGGCTTTTTGGGATTTTCCTGGCCAATGATCTTCTTGATTTCTTCCTTGACGCTCTTGGAGGCGATTGTTTCTCCGGATACCCGCTGAATGGAACTGCCGAAGAAGTATTTCATCTCAAAAATGCCCCGCGGCGTGTGCATATATTTATTGTTTACCACGCGGCTGATCGTCGATTCATGCATTTCGACGTCATGGGCCACATCCCGCAGAACCAGCGGCTTGAGATAATTAATGCCTTTGTCAAAAAAATCCCTCTGATATTTGACGATGCTTTCCGCGACCTTATAAATCGTTTTCTGCCGCTGCTGAATGCTCTTGATCAGCCACGTCGCCGCCTGAACTTTTTCGCGGATATATTTCTTTCCGTTCTCCTGTTCGTTGTTGCCGTGAGCGCCTAGCCCCCCCATTATTTCCCGGTAAAAATTACTGATACGCAGCCGCGGCAACCCGTCGTCATTCACAATTATCTTGTATTCGTCGCCGGATTTAACAACATAGACATCCGGTATGATGGCCTGCGTTTTTTCCTCCGCGTACATGCTACCCGGACGCGGATCCATGCTGCTGATGATCAGCACCGCTTTCTCCACCTCGCGCAGGGGAACTTTCAGTTTTCTGGCTATCTGGAGGTAGTTTTTCAACTCCAGATCCTTAAGATGCTCGCTGATTATCGTTTCCACAAGAGGATTACGCTTGACGCCCATCATCCGCGCCTGAATCAGCAGGCATTCCTGCAAATTACGCGCGGCGATGCCGGGCGGGTCAAACTCCTGAATTTTCCTCAAAACACTCTCGGCAAATCCCTCTCCCACTTTTTCCAGCGCGGCTATCTCTGCTGTCGTCGCGCATAAATATCCGTTCTGGTCCAGATTGCCGATAATCTGCGTGCCTACCCTGATTTCATCCTGATGCAACGGCGATAATTTCATCTGCCACATGAGATACTCGGTAAGCGTCTGCGATTCGCAAAGAATGTTATCCCACGTGGGCGCTTCCGCGTCCTGGCGGCCGTAAGTTACCCCCACCGGGCCGTAATCCTCCAGATAGTTATTCCAGTCAAATTCCTCTCGCCCGTCCCCTTCGCCGGTCAGCTCCTCCGTTTTTTGCAGAAGCTTTACTTCGGCGCTTTCTATCGGCTGGACGTCCTCCTCGACCCCAGCACTTATTTCCTCGCCGTTGCTTTCTTCCGCGGAAATTTCTTCCAGAAGAGGATTTTCCTCCATTTCTTGATTTATTGTTTCGACAAGCTCCATGCGGGAGAGTTGCAGCAGTTTTATCGCCTGTTGCAACTGCGGCGTCATGATCAATTGCTGTGAGAGCTTCAGGTTCTGTTTTAATTCAAACGCCATAAATAATCACAAAACGGAGGTTATTACAGATTAAAATTCTCCCCAAAATAAAATTTACGGGCAAGTTCGCTGCAGGCGATATCCGCGGGACATCCTTCGACGAGTATTTTCCCTTCATTAACAATGTAGGCGCGGTCACAGCAGGAAAGCGTCTCGCGCACATTATGGTCGGAGACAATGATGCCGATGCCCTTATTTTTCAGTTTTTCTATGATTCTCTGAATATCGGCGACGGCCAGCGGGTCGATTCCCGCGAACGGCTCATCCAGCAGAATATACTTCGGCGATGTTACCAGCGCGCGCGTGATTTCCACTCTTCTTCTTTCGCCGCCGGAAAGAGAATAAGCGTAATTTTTCGCCAACGAAGTGAGATCGAGCTCTCCTAAAAGATCCTGCAGTCTTTCCGCCCTTTCTTCTTCACGCATCTCGAGCGTTTCCAGTATCGCCATAATGTTTTCTTCGACGGTAAGCTTGCGGAAGACGGAAGGCTCCTGCGGCAGGTAGTTCAGGCCCTTGCGCGCTCTTTGATACATGGGATCGGCGCTGATATTTTCGCCGTTGAGGCAAATAGAACCGGCATCCGGCTTAAT
>JBBIHZ010000026.1:0-9301 GCA_037446735.1 Deltaproteobacteria bacterium | reverse complement strand
GCCGACAATCATATAAAACGTTGTTGTTTTACCCGCACCGTTGGGCCCCAAAAGGCCTACTACTTCACCGGGCGCTATGTGTAAATCAATCTCGTTGACTACCTTTCTTTTGTTATAAATTTTGGTCAGCCCTTTTGCCGCTAAATTGCCCATCGCCGTAACGTCCGCTTCCGCTTAGTTTATTTCTTTTCTTTTTATATCCTGTGGATAAATTATCGCCTGTACTCTTTCGCTGGTACCCGGCTCGCACTGTTCGACTTTTCCCTTGTTCTCGTTAAGATAAATGGTTACCCGGCAACCTTTAACCACGTTTTTCCCTTCGCGCATGACCACGTTACCGGTAATGATCACCTGCCCTGTTTCGTGATAATAGGTGGCTTCGTCTCCGCTGACTGTCCTCTCCCCCTGCGTTGAGGTCACATTACCCGTGGCGCTTATCCTGTCCATAATGCCGCTGGCATCAAAAGGCTTTTTGGCTTTTTTGGCCTGTTTTTTAGGCTCTTCTTTGTAATAAAGACGAAGTTCATCCGCTTGTAAAAGTTTATCGCCCTGCTTAACCACGGCATGGCCGGAAAACTTTACCAGCTTTTCCTGATTGTAGGCATCCATGCGGTCGGAACTTATTTCGATCGGCTCTTCCTGGGAAATGACACCTTCTTTAATCGTGCTTCCCGTTTCCTGCGCGTTGAGCGCAAGCGGCGCCAGCAGCATGATCCCCAGAAAATACGCGCAAATTTTTCGATTATTCATTTCGCTTGTCCTTTATTTAATTTTTGCCCTAACCATCGAGTTGAGATTCAGTTCGCCGGTTTTGACAAGAAGCGTAAGACCCGTGCCTTTGATGGTTATACGCTCGCCTTCCATGGTAACAGGCGCATCCGTGTAAAATTTCTTTTGCTCATCGCTGTAATTAAGATAATCAGTGGTAAATTTTTCTCCTTTGTTTGAGGTTATTACTACGTTTCCTTTGATTTCTATATCTTTCTTATCGGTCAGCATCTGTCCGCCATCGGCGGTCATCGTGTAAATTTTACCGTCGTTAGTATCGAGTTTGATATGAACATTATCAAATACCGCCAGGTTTTCCTTTGTCTGATAGGTCGCGTTATCCGCTCTGACTTCCCAACGCGAGCCGGATTCCGCCACTTCGGTATAAACGAAACCTTTGATTTCCAGGTCAACCTGCTCAGGCAGGACTTTCAACATGTTTTTTGATCTTCCCCTGCTGATGCCGATAATGGCTGTGACAACCAGCACCATTACCAAGGCAAAAACCAGGGCGGCGATTATCTTTGTTTTTCTGTTTATTTTGATATCGCGCACGTTTAATTTAAGCAATTTTCCTCTCCGGCAAGCATAATATATACCATTGTGCATTCCTCATGTAAAGAAATTAGGGAAGTAAGAAAAGATTTAATGAAATACTGGTATGTTACAAGCCGTTTTAGCTTTTCTTTTTTTATTGACCTTATCCAATATGTTATATTTTCCGGCAATTTCCGGCCATTTTCCCTGCGCCTGCAAAATCATTTCGCAAATCTCTCTCACTGCCCCACGCCCGCCCCTAAAGGCGGAAATGAAATGAACCTGCTTTTTCACCACGGCAAGAGCATCGGCTACCGCGACAGAAAAGCCGACCGCGCGCAAAACAGGTATATCCACAATATCGTCGCCGATACAAGCCACGCTTTCCGCGGTCAAGTTATGCTTATTGAGTATTTTTTCAAAAATTTCCTTTTTATTGAACGCTCCCTGATAAACTTCTTCTATTTCCAGATCGCGGGCGCGGTGCTCCACCACTTTTGAATTTCGTCCGGTTAAAATGGCAACCTTTATATTATAGCGCTGCAGCAGCTTGATGCCGTGGCCGTCACGGACATCAAAATTTTTCAGCTCACGCCCCTCGTTATCCATAATGATGCGGCCGTCCGTCATCACCCCGTCCACGTCCAGAATCAGCAATTTTATCTTTTTGAGCTTTTCCTTTATATCTTTTTTCATGCCGTTATTTTTTCCTTTATCACTTTGTCGATTTTTATCAGCTCTGCAAGCAGCCCTTCGAGCGAATCCAGATACAGGGAATTGGCTCCGTCACAGAGGGCTTTGTCGGGATCGGGATGCACTTCAAAAAATATTCCGTCCACGCCCGCCGCCACGGCGGCGCGCGCCAAATACGGCACCATGTCACGCTGCCCGCCGGAAGCAGCTCCTTCTCCTCCCGGCAGTTGCACTGAATGCGTCGCGTCAAAAATAACCGGATAGCCCATTTTCCTCATGATCGGCAAAGCCCGCACGTCAAAAACCAGATTATTGTAGCCGAAAGACGCGCCGCGTTCGGTGATTAAAATATTCTCATTGCCCGCTGTTTTTATCTTTTCGATGATATTGGCCACATCCCAGGGCGCGAGAAACTGACCTTTCTTCATGTTAATCACACGCGCTTTTTTCGCGATCTCCATCACGAAATCCGTCTGGCGGCAAAGAAACGCGGGCACCTGCAGAATGTCCAAAACCGCGGCGGCCTCATCAATTTCTTCGAAGCGATGCACATCAGAAAGAACGGGTATGCCCAGCTTATCTTTGATATTTTTTAAAATCATCAGGCCTTCTTTCAATCCCGGCCCGCGGTAAGATTTAATCGAAGTCCTGTTGGCTTTATCGTAGGATGCTTTGAAGATAAAATTAATTTTGAGCTTTTCACAAAGGGTTTTTAGATATTTAGCGGTTTTCAACGCCGCTTCCTCTGATTCCAAAACGCATGGTCCCGCGATAAGAACAATACCGTTTTTGTCTCCGATAAAAAAATCTCCCGTTTTAATCCTTTTCATCTTTTTACTCCTTGCTCTGCGGCTGCGCACTCTGCTGTAAGAGCAAAATCCTCAGGCGGGGAATTCCCCGCGCCGCCTTCGTGGATTCCGGATTGAGCTCGTAGGCGGTTGTATAAGACTTAAGGGCTTCCGCGTAAAGCCCTTTTTTTTCATATGCCTCGCCCAGGTTAGCGTAGATTTCGCTGTCCTCTCGTTCGTAATTCAAGGCGACAAGATAATTTTCAATCGCCTTATCCCAGTTGCCGCCCGCGGCATAGGCGTAACCCAGAGAATAATATGAAGACGCCTGCTTCGGCTCCAATTTCACTATCTGCTGAAAATAACCGAGCGCCTTTTTATGATTTTTTACTTTGAGATAATAATGGCCGATAATCAGTGTCTCTTTCGTCGGTTGTGACACCTGCTCATACTGAGCTACGGCTTCCTTTTCCCTGCCCAACTGAGCGTAAGTGTACGCGAGATTATAATGAAGCGTGGAGCTTTTGGCGCCGAGTTTAAGGGCTTTTTCATAATTTTGGGCGGACATCTCGTATTTTTTCATCTCCCCATAAGCAAAACCAAGATTGACAAACAGCGCGGCTTTTTGCGGAAATTTCGCCGCCAGTTTCTCCAGATAACCTGCCGCCTGACTGAATTTACGCATTTTCAGGGATATCTCGGCTACCCTTTCCATGGCGTCCGCGTCATGTGGGTTGATTTTTAGTACCTGCTCATATTCGCCAAGCGCCTGCTCATGCATGTTTCGTTTTTCATAAGCCACGCCGAGATTAAAACGAACCACCGGTTCGTTCGGCGCCATGGCGACCTCTCTGCGGAGATTTTCCATTTCTTCCCTAGATTTCCCCTGAGCGGCGTAAGCCGCCGCGAGGTTGGCGTAAGCGGCGGCCATTTTTGGTTTGTTTTTTATGAGCTCGGTGTAATATTTGACTGCTTCGTCATATTTTTTCTGCTTTAAATAAACATCACCCAGCGCCAAAAGAGCCAGATCCGTGTCGTTCGATTTTTCGGCGATATACTTGTATTGTTCGATGGCCTGACCGGTCATTTTTTCCCTTTCATAAGCCTGCCCCAACTTATAGCGTGCCGCGAAATTGTCCGGCTCGAGCTTGATTACTTCCCGATAATTTTCTATGGCCTGTCTCCACATTCCCTTCTCTGAAAGAGCCACAGCCAAAGCCGTGTAGGCTTGCGCCTGGCGCGGATTTATTCTGGCCAGCCTCCTTGCTATGTCAATCGCGTTGTCATAATCGTTTTTTTTGATGTAACTTTTGGCCAGTTCTTCCAGCGCCTGCGTGTCATCGGGTTTGATAGCCAGAATTTCCTTGTATTGAATGATCGCTTCATCAAGTCTGTCGAGACGGAAATAAAGTCCCGCGAGAATCTTGCGCACGCCGATATCTTCCTTGTTCATCAGCAACGCTTTTCTCAGAAGTTCGATTTGCTGCCGGACATCGCCCGCCTCCCGCGCGAAACGCAGCCAATCCTGCGGCGTAATCATCACTTTTATCGGAACAATACCGATTTCCTTATCCGCGTAATAAATACGGATTTTGTAATCGGTCACTTCCGGCGTGTCTTTTACCACCGAACCGCCCTGCATTATCTTATTGACCAGATCGACGCCGCGCAGAAGCACGCCCATGTCGTTTTCACCGTTGCTCAAACCTTCCACGATTACCTTTGTGCGCCGCTGCAGCAAATCATCGCTGCCTACGGCCTTGATGGCGAATTCGTCACGGTAAGTAATTTTCAGCATTTCCTGCGCGTACACGCGTAAATCCTGCCCGTTTTTTTCCACCACCAGGTAGTAAAACCGCGGCGTTTCCTTGAATAAATAATGATTAAATGTGTTTTTAATGCGTGTGGCGGAAAAAACCAAGGAACGCAGAGCCTGCGGAAACAAGAAATACAATGCGCCGACCAGCAAAATAACGGCCGTGATTGCCGTTAAGATTTTACGGATCAACTTATTCTTTTTTATCGGCTTGATTTCTCTGCGCCGAAATTTCATTTTATCTGCCGTAATCATCGATGCTCTTTTATCCCCTCAGCCGCGCGGATGATATTTCTGGTGAATCTCTTTGAGTCTATCGCGGGTAATGTGCGTGTAAATTTGCGTGGTGGAAATATCGGCATGTCCCAACATCACCTGCACGGTGCGCAAATCGGCACCTCCTTCAAGCAGGTGCGAGGCAAAGGAATGCCGGAAAGTGTGCGGATGAACTTTTTTCTGCAAACCGGCCTGTCGCGTGTAGCGGATGACCATTTTCCAGAAGCCCTGCCGGGTAAATTTTCCGCCGAAGCGGTTGAGAAACAATACTTCTGTGCTTTTTTTCTGCATCAGTTGCGGCCTCGCCTTATCCACGTAAACTCTTACGCAGTCATAAGCTGTTTTTCCTACGGGCACAATCCTTTCCTTGCTGCCCTTGCCCATTACCGTCAGAAAGCCAACCTGCCAGTTAATACTATTCATTTTAAGATTAATCAATTCCGAGACGCGGATTCCCGTGGCGTATAAAAGCTCCAGCATCGCCGTGTCGCGCAGGGCGGCGGGCGTTTTGTCGCCGGGCTGCGCGAGAATGAGCTGCATTTCCTCTTTGCTTATTGTATCGGGCAGACGCATCCAGACTTTCGCCAGTTCAATATCCGCCAATGGCGTCTGCGCGATAAGCTTTTCCATCAACAGATATTTGTAGAAACCGCGCAGCGCGGCCAGTGCCCGGTTCATGGAATTGGCCGAAAGCCCCTCATTCTTGATGAAAACCAGATATTCCACGATGGTTTCGGGCAGGGAATCTTTAAAATCCCTCAGACCTTTTTGCGCAATAAAGGCAAGGTAGCGGCGCAAGTCGCGTCCGTACGACTCCAGCGTGTTTTGGGCAACGCCTCGCTCCACCAGCAGATAATTCAGATATCTATCCAGCGTCTCATGCATGCGACTTTCTAACGTAAATACCCCCCTGAAGCAAAGTCTTTTTTGTTGACTTATTTCATATTCTCGTAAAAATAAGGCCGGGTATTTTGAAAAATCACCGCCGAGGAGAATCATCATGAGAAAAATCGTCATAGCTTGCGATCATGGAGCCGTGGCTCTGAAAAACGAAGTTATATCCTTTTTAAAAACAAAAAGTTGCGAAATCGCGGATATGGGCGTGCAAAGCGAAGATTCGGTGGATTATCCGGATATCGCCGTTTCAGCCTGTCAGGAATACAAAAAAGGCGGCTATGATTTCGGCATCTTACTTTGCGGCACGGGCATCGGCATGGCAATTACCGCCAATAAAATAAAAGGCATCCGCTGCGCGCAGATTTTTGACCTTTTTACCGCGGAAATGGCCAAGGCGCATAACGACGCAAATTTCATCGCCCTGGGCGGCAGGGTTAAATACTCCGTCCCGATAACAGCGCTGGTGGAAAATTTTATGATGACGACTTTTGCCGATGAACGGCACACAAGAAGAGTAAACAAAATGATGGATTTGGATAAAATCCGCTAAAAAAATCGCACACGTTAGCGAGGCGCTTTCCCATGGCGGAAGTTTTAAATAAAAAAATGATTCGCCGGATATTTCGCAACGCCCACAAACACCGTCGCATCGGGGAAATCATCCGCCGCTTTTCCACCAATAAAGAAGATATCCGAAAAAAAGCGCTCGACAAAATCGATCTATCCGGCTGTTTGAATGTTCTGGAGCCGGGATGCGCCTTTGGCGCTTTTACCGAGGCATTGAAGGGAAAACTTCATCCGGAGGCAAAAATCACCGGCCTGGATATTCTGCCGGAATATGAGCAGTTTTTTCTGGAAGCCTGCGCGCGGGCGGGATACGCGGGCAGGTTTTCCGCCGGAGGCGTCGAACAGATAATTGCTTATCCCGCGCGCTCTTTTGACCTGATCATCTGCAGTTACGCTTTGTATTTTTTCCCCGCCCTGATAAAAGATATCGTGCGGATTCTTAAAACAGAAGGCACTTTTATCACCATCACTCATTCCGAATGCGACATGCGGGAATTGGTGGAAATCACAAAAAATGTTCTCGGAAAAAATAAGATGCTCGCCGCCAATCAGACGCTGCCTATTGAAAACATTGTCGGCGAATTTTCCGCCGAAAACGGCGAAGGAATGCTGGGTGATTTTTTTGCAAACGTGCGTTCTGTAGATTTCAAGAACACGCTTATTTTCCCCCTCGCTGAAATTGATTACCTTCTGGAGTATTTTCATTTCAAGAAATCTTTTTTTCTCACGGAGACGCAGCCGGGCAAACAGGAAATAATTGAACAGATTCTGCGTGAAATTAAAAACTCGGCGCGGAAAAATAATTCCGTCAGCATGTGCAAGGACGACCGGATTTTTATCGCCTCCCGGCCGCGCGCCGCAAAGGAACGCCTATGAAAAAACAGCGCAAACACTGCCTCTACTGCGGCGAGGTAATCACCAAAAAATTTGAAGACGGCGTACAGCGCGATTACTGCGGAGCCTGCCAAACATTTTTTTATGAAAATCCTCTGCCGGTTGTTTCCTGCATTATGGAGGCTTCCCGGAAAATACTTTTAGTCAAGCGCGACCGCCCGCCGCACAAAGGCTACTGGTGCCTGCCGACCGGTTTTGCCGAAGCGGGCGAAAGCATTGAAGAGGCGGCGCTGCGCGAATTGCAGGAAGAAACAGGCATTAAAGGAAAAATCGTCCGCCTGCTGGATGTTGACTCCTACAAAAGCCGTTTTTACGGCGACTTGCTTTTTCTGACATTTATCGTCGAGCAGATGGGAGGAAAACTTACCGTCGGAGATGAATGCGCCGAGGCCAAATTCTGGCCGGTGGGTAAACTGCCGCCGCTGGCCTTTAGTTCCAACAAAAAAGCGCTTGATGCCTACATCAAAAGCAGAAAGGACTACTGGGCGATATTCGATTCGATAGAACATGCCGAAGATAAAATACTTTCACCAAAAATCGCGAAAAACTCTCTTACCCGGCGGCTAGCCAATTTCATCGTCAATAATAAAAAAGAAATTATCAATCAGTGGCTCGCGGACGCGACAACAAACCCTTCCACCACGGAATACCACAATTATGACCGTCAGATATTACAAAAAATAGGAGATAAAATTCTCTCGCAACTGACTCTTTGGCTGGGTGGGTTTTACGATGTCAGCCGCATCAGAAATTTTTATACCAAGCTAGGCCGCGAAAGAAAAAACTCCGGCTTCAAAATCAGCGAGGCGCTCAGCGCCTTGAGCCTTGTGCGCAAACACATCTGGAAACTCGGCCTCGCGCATGACGCGTTCGCCAAGAGGACGGATCTCTACATGAATTTTGAATTACAAAGACGCATGACAATTTTCTTTGATCTGGCCACGTTTTATCTGACGCGGGGGTATGAAGAAAAACAATAATATCATTGACAAATTAGATGTTATGATATTCAAAATAACATGTTTAAAATTGTGTGATGGAGAAGTATGAATGCACACAGTGACAAAAGAGCAACTATTTGGAAAACTTGACTTACGCAAAATTGATCAAGACCCTGACTTCAAAGAAGACAGCGTTCGAGAAGTAGTAATTCTTCCTATTTTCAAAGCTCTTGGTTACACACAAGCGAATATTATTCGCAGCAAAACACTTCAACACCCGTATCTAAAGACAGGAAGCAAGAAAAGGCCGGTCAATCTCATTCCCGATTACTCGCTTAAAGTTGAGGATAATTTTGCTTGGGTTCTCGATGCAAAAGCTCCAAGTGAAAGCGTAACGGACAGTGATAACATAGAACAGGTCTACAGCTATGCCGCACATCCAGAAATAAGAAGCACATATTTTGCATTGTGTAACGGGCTTGAATAGTCTCTTTTCCGCACAGAATCGACAGGCACACCGGTTTTACTTTTTTCGATTAGTGAAATAGAACGTTATTGGGAAAAATTAAAAAGCATTTTACAACCTGATAGTTTTCAGGTCGGTAAAAAACCCGTTTATGAACCAACACCGGTATATGAAAAATCAGGATTTGATTATCTTAATAGACCGCTTCTTGAAGAAATTCCGGTTAAAAAGCAGCAAGCAAAAAGACATTTTGGCGTACACGGATATTTTACAAAACAAGCATGGAATATCGTCGCGGATTATATAAAAAATTATTCAAAGCCAGGCGATCTTGTATTAGATCCATTTGGTGGCAGTGGCGTGACAGCAATTGAGGCTATAGTAAATAACCGAAAAGCCATTCACGTTGATATTAATCCAATGGCTAATTTCATAGTTCAATCTCTAATAGCGCCGGTGAAATATAAAAATCTGCAAAATGCTTTTGATAAAGTTAAAGATGAGTACAGCAAGCAAGAACCCCATACTGATATGGAAATAAATAAGGTATTGAAAAAATATTCATATCCCAAAGATTTTTCTCTTCCACGTGGTTCAGATGTTGATAAAGTAGATAAACTTTTTAGCAAAAGACAATTAGCACAATTATCGTTACTAA
>JBBIHZ010000025.1:0-13118 GCA_037446735.1 Deltaproteobacteria bacterium | reverse complement strand
ACGACAATAACGCTTTTAAAACTTTCATAAAACCTTCCCTCCTTAAATTAAATTTTAAAAAAACTACTTCTTGCCGCAGCTTCATATAACAACACAGCTTACTGCTTTGTCTGTGTTATTACTTTCGGAAAGTAAGTGTTTTTAGAAGATGCATCCCAAGAAATATTTCTGAAAACTCCTTACTCAAATCAAGTTAAACACTACAAAACACATGCCAAAATAAAGGGCTTGTAACTAAAAATAATCGTTAATGATATCTACACATTAAGCCATGAGGGGAAAGCTCGGGCGAAATGAAAGTGTGGTATGCCTCGCTTTTGTGGTGGCAACAGGTGTGGCATGCCTCAGTTTGGTTTATTAGTAAAAGACGGGTGGCTGGTTTGCCCATTTAAACAACAGAGCTTAAATACGAACAAACCAAAAGAGCGCATAAAGCTAAAACTAAGATTTTATTGATTTATTTTCTTTCGATGACGAGCAGCATATAGCGCTTGTTCGCGGCAAAAATCTCCGGATCAGTTTTATCAGTATTTTTTTTAATCTTTGCGTCTATTTCCGGCAGCGCCCCCTGCAGGGCGTAATACACTCCGGGAGCCTTTACCCTAATTTTTTCCAAAACAAAATCCTTTACCGGCAAACCGATTTTTGTCGAGAGCATATCAACGTAACGGATTGTCGGCAAAACATGCGGCGTGATATCCCTTTGCGCCGATATTTTAAATCCGCCTTTATCCAGTTTTTCGGTAAATACCTTCCAGTTGTGTCCCGATTTACCGCCTTGTGCTCCTGTCTTAAAATAATCACAGACAATCCATTTTCCGCTTTTCCGGAGTATTTTATCGATAATCGGCAATGCCTGATCAAGCTTGAGATACTGCAGCGATTCCGAGGTGATGACCGTGCCGAAGCTAGAGATATAATCATCCGCTTTCATGTCTTCAAAGCGGCACTCCCGTAATTCGACGCCACGGTATTTTTCTCTGATATGCCTTGCCTGGTTTTTGTCGGGTGTAAGAGCTGTCGCTTTAATCCCTTTCTTCTGCATAAGGGCAATTAATCCGCCCATGCCACAGCCGATATCCAGCACCGGCTGCTCATAGTCGGTAATGAAATTCACAATCTGCCATCCGTAATTTTCCTGCGCCCGGTAAATATCATTGAGCGATATGTCTCCCGGCTTTATCTGCGTGTCTTCAAAGTAGCCGTAATGCAGAAAATCGCCGGGCAGTAATTTGGAAAATAATTTAAGCTGTGCGTCATCAAAAGCGCGTTTATGCTTTTTTCTGCCCAACTGCAGTTTTATCACCCGGCATAAATGCTGCGGATACAACAAGCGCTTAAGTATGGGAAATATGATTTTTTTACTCATGAAAATCGGCGATCCTTTCAGGATATTTCGACCGTGACGCGTCTTTTTGAAATATTAAATATTCAAACATTAAACCGGAAATTTATGATGTCGCCGTCCCGGACTATGTATTCTTTTCCTTCCAGGCGTAAAAGCCCGGCGGCTTTCACCTGAGTCGCGGATGCTCCGTGTGAAATAAACTCATCATAATGCATAACTTCGGCTTTGATAAAACCGCGCTCGAAATCATTGTGGATCGCGCCGGCGGCTTTCGGGGCTTTTGTACCCCGAGGAATCACCCAAGCTTTTACTTCATCTTCACCAACAGTAAAAAAAGAAATGCGTCCCAATAAAGAAAAAGCGGCGCGGATAATACGGCCAAAAGCAGGCTCGGCAATGCCCATAGAAGCAAGAAATTCTTTTTGCTCAACTGCTTCAAGTCCGGCAAGCTCCGCCTCGATTTTACAGCAGATGCCCATCACCGGCGCGGATACTTTCGCCTCCCGCTCGAATAAATCAGCAAACGAAAGATTATTTTCCGCCACATTGACGACGACAAGTTCCGGCTTGATCGTCCAAAAAGAAAAACTGCGCAGCAAAAATTCTTCCGCGGGCATCAACCCCGCCGTGCGCAGCGGTCTTCCCGCATCCAGACAATCCTTGAGCCGCGGTAAAAGTTCGTTTTGCGCCGCTTCCTGCGGCGAGATGGCTTTTTTGGGCAGCTTTGACGCGCGTTCCATCCTTTTTTCGATAATAAGCAGATCGGAAAAAATAAGCTCATCGGCTAGTTTGCGATAAGCGTCGAGAGCCAAAAAAATATCCGGCAGGGAAAAACCATCCACCACGTGCAGAATACCATCGGCGCCGCTTAAATGCTGGCGGACCGACTCCCAGGGTTTTTCTCCCACAACGTGCACATCGGCAAAAGGAACTTTTGCGGGAGTTACCTTAGCCGGTTTATAAATTTCTACCAGCTTATCAAAACGCTCATCAGGAACAGAAGCCTGGCCGCGCACCACCGCTTCGCTGTGCTGGCCGCTTTTCACGCCTGTCATTATTTCAAATAAAGTGCTCTTGCCGCTTTGCGGAAGGCCCAATATTCCCATTTCCATAATTGATTATCTTCCTTTTATCGTAACGTCGCAAAATGCTCTGGAGGCAAGGCGCGCGAACCCGATGGAGTGAGGCGTATTTGCGGATACGCCGCAACGACTGAGGGTGAAGCGCAACGAAGCATACAGACCTTTTCCGGCGTTATGACTTGAATTCTTTCTCGATCCGTTTCATCGCTTCCCGCAGGCGATCATCCGGCACGGTCAGAGAGAAGCGCACAAATCCTTCGCCGTACTGGCCGTAGGCGGTGCCGGCGGCGACAACCACCGCCGTTTTGTCGAACAGTCGGTTGGTGAACTCCAGCGAGGTCATCCCTTGCGGCACGGGCACCCACAGGTAAAAAGTGCCGCGCGGCGCGTTGAATTCAATGCCGATTTTTTTCAGCGTCCGCAAAACCAGCGCGCGGCGCTCGCCGTAGATTTTCAGCATCTTATCCACAAAACCCGCCTCGTTTTTCAGCGCCGCGATACCCGCGTATTGTATGGCGTTGAAAACACCTGAATCGGTATTTTCTTTGACTTTGCTGATACCCGCAATTAAATCGGGATTGCCGCAGGCCATTCCCAGACGCCAGCCGCACATGTTAAATGGCTTGGAAAGAGAATTTAGTTCAATGCCCACGTCTTTCGCGCCTTTGGCCTGAAGAAAACTGATTTTATTCTGGCCGTCAAAAATAAGCTCGCCGTAAGGATTGTCGTAACAAACGGCAATGTCAAATTCGCGCGCGAAAGCCACTAGCTTTTGTAGAAAATCCAACGTGGCGCAGGCGCCGGTGGGATTGTTCGGGTAATTAAGAAACATCGCGGTTGCTTTTTTCGCTATATCCGAAGGAATATTCTCCAGCACCGGCAGATAATCATTCTGCGGCAAAATAGGCACATTGTGCGGGATGCCTTCGCCCATGAGGATGCTCGATCGGTACGCCGGATAACCAGGGTCGGTCATGAGCACGGTCTCTCCGGGATTAACCCGCGCCAGCACAAAATGATGACAGCCTTCCTTGGAGCCGATAAGCCCCAGAATTTCCGTCTCCGGGTCAAGAGAAACGCCGTAGCGATCGGCATACCAGCGCGCAGCTTCCTTGCGGAAAGCAAGCATGCCTTTTTCTTCGTCAATGGGATAGCGATGATTGACAGGCTCACGCGCCGTACGGCACAGTTCATCAATCACCGCATTCGGCGTGGCTTCCACCGGATCGCCGATGGCCAGCGAAATTACATCCACGCCATCGGCCTTGGCTTTGTTTATTTTTTTCCTGAGCTCCATGAAAAGATAGGGTGGTATCTTTTTTAAACGTTCGGCAGTCTGCAAATTTAACCTCCAATGAATTACAAAATGTAAATTTCAGAAAGAAAACCTACAATAGGCGATGACCTTAAATATGCTGGGATTCAGAATAAAGTCCTTATTTGTAAGCTTCCTCAAAAAGATAACCCTGATAAACTATTTTTACGCGGCCTTCAAGGTAAATTTCTCTGAAAGACTCTTTTTGACGCGTGAAATAGATTCTAAGTGTTTCACCGCTTTGCACGAGCGCATAAGCGGGTGAATCAACCAGATTCCTTTGCGCCGCGGCCAAAACGGCCGCCACCGCGCCTGTGCCGCAGGCAAGCGTTTCATTTTCCACGCCACGCTCGTACGTGCGCACCTTCAGTGTGAGCCGATCAATTACCGCGACAAAATTTACATTGGTTCCTTTGGGTTGAAACCGTTCATGATAACGAATCTTACGCCCCCAGTTAAAAACATCGAACGATGCCACATCTTCGACAAAGTTCACGGCATGGGGAACTCCCGTATCCACAACATCCAGCGCGAATTCCCGGCCATCAACAGCTATTTTTTGATCGACGCTGACCGCGGAAGGATCGGTTAATTTCACTTTGGGCACGCCATTTTGAACTTCCGCGTTTATAATGCCGGACAGGGTTTCAAAAGATAATTTTTCACCCGCAATTCCTTTAAGATGCGCCAGGCGCGCCACGCAGCGGGCGGCATTGCCGCACATTTCTGCCGTGGAGCCATCGGAATTGTAAAAGCGCCATCTAAAATTGGCGCGCGTGGAAGGTTCAATCAAAACCAGGCCATCGGCGCCCGTGGAAATTTTTCTTTGACAGATTTTGCGGGCGAAAGAAGGTAAATCACCCACATTCAGCGACAAATCCATATTGTCAATGATAATAAAATCATTGCCGCTCCCGCTCATTTTGTAAAACTCTATTTTTTCAGGCGTTGAATTTGTCATCAGGTATCTATGATTATATCATCGACATCTTCGGCGCGTTTGATGGTGCGGGTGACGCGCAGCACTTCTTCCGCCGTCGTGATTCCTTTCAGCACTTTCTGTATACCGTCTTTCTGGAGCGTGATCATGCCGCGCTTGATGGCCAGTTCGTTAATCTGGTTGGCATCCGATGTTTTCAAAACCAGTTTTTTGATATCGTCATCAACCGTCATTATTTCAAAAATCGCCGTCCGGCCGCGGAACCCCGTCTGCATGCACAGATTACAGCCCTTTTTGCGGTAAAAGGTATTATCTTTTAAAACTGATTTATCCAAGCCCAGATTCGCCAGAGATTCCCTGTCCGGCACGTAGACTTCCTTGCAGTGCGGACACAGCACGCGCAACAGGCGCTGGGCGATAATGGCGATAACGGACGAGGTCACCAAAAACGGCTCTATCCCCATGTCGATCAGGCGGGTCACTGCGCTGGCCGCGTCGTTGGTGTGCAGCGTGGAGAAAACCAGATGACCGGTGAGCGATGACTGGATGGCGATTTCCGCCGTTTCGCGGTCGCGGATTTCACCGATTAGAATAACATCTGGATCCTGACGCACGATAGAGCGCAACCCTGCCGCAAAGGTCAGATCGATTTTGGGATTGACCTGAATCTGCCCCACGCCGTCTATCTGATATTCAATCGGGTCTTCGATAGTTATGATGTTGATTTCGGGACGGTTAATGGTGGAAAGAGCCGCGTAAAGAGTCGTTGTTTTGCCGCTGCCCGTGGGCCCGGTGACCAGAATAATGCCGTAGGGCGATTTAATCAGGCGGTTCAGCAGGCTGATCCGCTCGTCATGCATGCCCAGATCGGCGAGCTTTAGAATATTGGCCGATTTGTCCAAGAGGCGCAGGACAACACGCTCGCCGAAAGCCGTGGGGATAATGGACACGCGGATATCAATCAGGCGGTCGGCGATTCTTATTTCAATGCGCCCGTCCTGTGGCAGGCGTTTTTCCGCGATGTTGAGCTTGGCCATGATTTTAATGCGCGAAACGAGCGGAGACTGAATGCGCCGCGGCATGCTCATAATATCATACAAAACGCCGTCTATACGGTAACGGATTTTCAGATTGGCCGAATACGGCTCGACATGAATATCGCTGGCGCGGTCTTTAATCGCTCCGGAAACGATAAGATTGACCAGTTTAATAATCGGCGCGTCATTAACCTCATCGAGCAGATCCGCTGTTTCATCTATCTCGGAAATGAGCTCGTCGGCGGAAGATTCATTCATCTCCTCAAAGTAATCCTTGGCGGAAGCGCGCTTCATGTCATAGGCCATATTAATCGCGGACATGATTGTTTCCTGCGGCGCGAGCACTATTTCCGCCTCCGGCTTTTGCAGCAGTTTGCGCAAATCGTCTATGGGCTGAAAGTTGGCCGGATCATTGACGGCAATGAGCGCGGCCGCGGAGCTGATGAGCGGCACCATCTTATATTTTTTCAGATACTGGATGGAGATGATTTGGGTGAAGCCAATGTCGATGTTTTCCACCGGCAGTTCGGTAAGAACGGAAAGTCCGAAATGCGCGGCCAGAATCTTGAGCAGGTCGGCCTCGGCAATCGCTTTTTTGCGCAGCAGACATTCAAAAAATCCGGAGCCGTTTTTTGCCTGGGCCTGGCGCGCCTCTTCCAGCGCTTCGGCGCTCACTCCCGCCAGCATCAACTTTGTTTCGAGCGATAACGGGGGCGCGCTGTCTTGTGCACCTGTGTCTTTTCTGCTTTTGCCTTGCGTTTTAAGAGCCGTGTGTATTTTGGACATAAATGCATCCGGCCGGATCAGGACTTATCCGGAATTTCCTCTGCGGCAGGCAGGGGTTTGCTCTGCGGAGCGGCGGCAGGTTTTTTCTCGTCCAGTTTGATGACGCCTTCTTCAACTCTGCCCATGGAATCTTTCTTTTCTTTATACAGGGCGCTGGCATCCTCCTGCGTGCGGACGATGTGCGGCGTGATAAAAACATATAAATTTGTTTTTTCCCTGCCCGTAGACCTTGTTTTGAAAAGCCAGCCCAGAATCGGAAGGTCTCCCAAAAACGGGACACGATAGGTTCCTTCCTGAGTGCTGTCGCCGATCAGGCCGCCGATGACAATTGTTTCTTTGTCCTTTACCACCACGGAAGTTTTTACGGTTCTTTTTAGTGTTGTGGGCGTTACTACTTTTGCATCTGCACCCGTTGATACTACTTTTGTTACTTGCTGGGATATTTTAAGACGAATATAATTGCCTTCATTTATATTAGGAGTAATATTAAGCACGACACCAACATCGCGGTATTCGTACTGGCTATAGTTGACTGGAACACTGCCACCAGAAGCCGTCTGATCCTGCCTGGTGACATAAGGTACGTTGGAGCCGACGTTGATTTCCGCCTCTTCGTTATTGAGCGTCATAATTTGCGGCGTGGAAAGAATGGAAACCTCTTTATCTCCTTTGTAGGCCTGGACAACCGCGCCAAGAGTTGGAAACAAAATATCTCCTATTTTTATGCCCGCGCCTATGATCCCCATAGAAAAACCAGGGGGAAAAGAACCAACAAGAGTTGTTCCAACTGCCGTCACCAAAGAATCGAGGACATTATAAGCACCTGGATCGTCAGTTGTCCCAGAAGCGCCGGAACCGATAAACACTCCTGACTGACCCGCGTCCGTGCCCGCGATTTTGCCGGTGTCTTTCGCGCCCCGCCATTCCACACCGAGCCGAAAATCCTTATTGGCGTTGACTTCCATAATCAAGGCTTCAATGTAAACCATGGGCCGCGAGACATCGAGCTGTTTGATGATGCCTTCCAGTACCTTGTAATCTTCGCGCTCGGCCATGATAATCAGCGAGTTGGTCGCCTTATCGGGCACCACCTGAATATTTTTGGAAAGAACCGCCATCGTCGGGCGCGCGGCGCCTCCCGCGGCGGGCGTGTCCGTGGCCGCGGTTTCCTTGACGATGCTGGTGAGCACCTTAGCCAGATCTTCAGCCACGCTGTACTGCAGGCGATAAACCTGGATGTTGGATTCGTCGCGCGGCAGATCCTTATCCATCAGATCAATCAGGCGGCGCAGGCTTTCCGTTTCAGAAACGCTCGCCAACAATATTATCGAGTTGGTCCGGGCGTCAGGAACAATTCTGATGGGCGTGGCCGTGGGACGGCGCTGCTGATAGATGGCGGATAGAGATTTCGCCGCTTCCGAGGCGGAAGCGTTGCGCAGCGGAATGTAGGAAATCTGGTCTCCCGCCCCTTCCACGTCCAGCGCGCTCACAATATCCTGAAGGCGTTTTACATTGGAGAGATAATCAGTGATAATCAGCATTCCTGCCGGCGGATAGGAAAGAACCGAACTGGTTTTGGGAACAATCGGATCCAGCACCCGTTTTACTTCATCAGGATTGGCGCGCTCCAGGGAAATGATGTGCGTCACCATCCGGTCATCCGGGAATTTCATGTCTCTGCTTATTAATGTTTCCAGGCTTTTTTCCCGCGCCGAAACGGCGGGGACAATTTTCACCATGTCGCCCACGGGCACGGTGGCAAAACCGTTTACTTCCAGAACAGACAGAAACACCTTGTAGACATCCTTGATGGGGATTTTCTTGGGCGAAATAATCGTGGCCTTGCCCTTGACGCGGTCATCGATGATGAAATTCTGCCCGGTAAGCTCGCTGATGAATTTTATAAAAACGGTGATATCGACATTGTCAAAATCAATCGTTACATATTTTTCTTCCGGCGTTCTTTTTGGTTTTGCCGCTGTCTTAGTTTTTGACGGCGGCGCCGCGGCCTTGACGGTCTCTTTCGGCGTTGCCCGTTTTTCAGGCGCCGCTTCCACAGTCTTTTGTTCGGGGGGCACTTTTTTCTCCGGTTCAGCCACCTTGGGCGGCGCGGGAACCGGCGCTTCCGGAGCGGGATAAACAGTTTGCGGGGCAATCTGCTGCGAGGGCATGGGGGCCTCCGGCGGCGCCTGTTCTGAGGCCGCAGCCGGAGATTTTTCTTCGATATCGGCCAATCTGGCCGCCAGGGCAAACTGGCTGGTAAGACAAATTACAGACACCGTCAGCAGCAAATCCAAACAAAGGATAATTTTTCTGTTAATTCTGTAATGATTCATGGCAGTTTATCCTGCTCCCTGGTTAAACTAACAAATTCCGGCAGTGCATGCAGGAATTTCAAATCATCATCTTGCCTTGCCCAGAGTTTTGCCTCCGGGTTGAATAAGACCGCGTTTTTCAGATAAAACAAGCTGCGGTCTTTATCCTTTTGCCGCGCGTAAACACAGGCCAGATTGTAGTGAGCATTAACGTATTTGCTGTCTATATTAAGGGCGTTATGAAAATATTTTATCGCTTTCGCGTAATTTTTCTCCTCCATGTAAAGCACGCCCAGGTTATTGAGCGCCGAAATGTTTTTCGCGTCAATATCGACAACGCGGCGATAAAGCTTCTTAGCCTCGACAAGCTTCCCTTCGCGATGTCGTTTAAGCGCCTGACCGTAAATAACCGTGGCATCGCCGGTGTGTTTTTTAGCCTGCTGCGGAGCGATGGCGGGCGGTGGCGTTGCAATCTCTTCTTTAATTTCCAAAGCAGCCTGCGGCGCGGCGGGCACTACAATTTCGTGCGGAACGCTTTCGACCCTTTTACCCTCCAGGCTGTTCAAATATAAAACCCCCGCGGCGGCCGAACAAACAAAAGCCAATATCCCGGCCAGCGTCATCCATCTTGAATAACGCCGTGGTTTTTTCACGGAAGCACCCACAATATGGCCGTAGGCCTCGTAGGGCGATCCTTTTTCTTTTTGCAATCGGCGTAAAGCGTCGTTTATGTAACTCATAATATCCTGTTGGTCAAGGACTTACGCAATAAGCTAAGCGGTTAAGCGTGTCCAAATTTTTCTCCAGCCGTTCATCGTTTTCTGAAAATAATCAGCCCCGATATCCGCGACCGCCAGCTTCACTATTTTACGGCTTATTTTGCTAACATTTTTCGTGTAAGCAATCAATAGCGCCCTGTCGCATAAAGCGTTAATGCGCCTGGGTATTCCTTCCGAAAAATTATAAATAAGATTTATGGCCGAAGAAGTGAATTTTAGCGGGCCGGGACCATGCGCCACCTTCAGGCGATGATCGATATAATTGGCCACCTCCCGCGGCGATAAAGGCTCCAAAGAATAGCGCACGACAATGCGTTCATTGAGCTGCCGCAGCGCGGGCTGCGAGAGAGTCGCTTTCAGTTCGGGCTGGCCAATCAGGATTATCTGCAGGAGCTTATCTTGTTCCGTTTCCAGATTGGAAAGCATCCGCAACTGCTCCAGAACGCCGTAGGATAAGTTCTGCGCCTCGTCAATCAAAAGCACCGCCGTTTTGCCGGCGCCGTAATTTTTCAGCAAAAATCTGTTCAACGCATCGATGTAGGCTTTTTTGGTTTTGGCGTCTTTCCTAATCCTGATGCCGAACTCGGTCAGCACCGTTTCGAGCAAATCCATCTCGGCGACGGCGGTATTGAAAATGAGCGCTGTTTCCACGGAATCATCCAGCGAATTGAGCAGGCTGCGGCAGATGGTCGTTTTGCCCAAGCCGATGCCGCCGGAAAGCAGCACAAAACCTTTTTTCTCCTTGATGCCGTAGATCAGGCAATTGAGAGCGTCACGGTGATGCTCGCTCATGAACAGATAGCGAGGTTCCGGCGATAAGCTGAAAGGGTTTTCTTTCAAACCGAAGTATTCAGCGTACATTTCTTCTTTCCTCTCTTGGCGCTCTCAATGAAAAGAATAATTGATGGTTTCTTCTCTGCCCTGCCTTTTCAGATTCAGCACGATATTCTGCCCCGTCTGCATCAGATTGACCAGCTGGAGCACGTCATCGGCGCTTTGCATGGGCTTGTTGTTTACATCAATGATGATATCGCCGTTTTGCAGGCCGAGTTTCTGATAAAGACTGTCTGGCTTGATATTGGAGATAATAAATCCCTGCTGCGCGCCGCCTTCAAAATATGGCCGTACCTGCGCGTTGGTCATGATGGCTTGCAGATCCTGCAATCTTTCCGTGACCTCTTTTCTGCTGACGGCTATCTGCGGACGCGTGATGCTTTCCCGCGCCGTCCGCTGCGACGATAAAAGAGGCCCTTCCGGCGTCTGTTTTATTCTTAATACCACGTCCCGGCCTCCCCGGTTAATCGTTGCCGTATTGCGGGCAATTGCCACCAGCTTTGAGGAACCGATCATATCGCCGATGCGGTAAAGACGCTGTTTCTTGCTTGGCCGCTCCTCGATGATGATATAGCCGAAAGAACCCGTGCCCGCGATCGTGCCCTTCAAATCGAATTCCGCGATTTCCTCGCCGGCGGCAAAAACTCCGCCGCCCGTACCGCCTGTTTCGCGCATCGTTGTCTGGAAAAGATTGCGCTCGGTAATCACCGCGTATCTCTCCACTGGCTCTCCGGCTGCTTCTTCCGCGGGGCGCTGCGCGTATGTCACGCCCGCAGCGGTTGTTTTTCCCGTTAACATAAAACCGACGATTTTATAAAAAAGGCTCACTCCCTGGTAAGATAAAATAGTTATCGCCAAAATCACGGCCGCCGCGCGCAGCCTGGCTGAATCAAGGTATGCAGACGGCAAGAGATCACCGACGCGGCTTATCCATTCATTAAAAAGCTGTTCAATTTTATTGAGCATAATTTCTCTTGCTAAATATATTTAAAAACGGGATTGGTTAGCGTTCCGCTAATGGTGACCTGCATTTTTATTTTATCCTTGCCGGCCACCTCAATTGTCCCTCTTAAATTAAGCCTGCTTTGAGCAAAATTATCCGCGGGAATTATATCGCCGACGAGCAGACAATTTATTCTGCCGCCGAGAATTTCGACTTTCTCAAGAAAAATGCTTCCGTCTTTAAAAACGGCCTGAATCAGGCCTGTCTCAAAATCAATTTTTTCGATGCCCAAAAACGGCTCGGCCAGCGGGTAAGCACCTGCGGTAATTACCATATTGAACGCCCCAGACTCTATGTTACCGCCCGCGCCCTTCGTATAATTCAAAAATCCTCTGGCTTTGCCGAATATTTCCCTGCCCAGTTTACCCTTGAGCAAACCAACTTTTTGCAAATCAATATTTTTAAAATCAAGCTTTGCCTGAACGGGAGGATATATTCTATCCAGAGAAGACACGGCAATGTTTCCCTGAAAGCTGCCGCTGTAAGCGCCGCCGCGGAAACCCAAAAAGGTATTTTTGCTCAGCAGATTTTTCCAGGAATACTGCACATCAAGCGTTTCCCCCTGAAAAAGCGGCCCCGGTGCCACTGAATCATTTTCCAGCGTCACGCTTTTCATTTTAACGCCCAGGGGAAAAGAAACATGCAGAGAAGAAGATCTCAGCGTAAATCCGGCTAAGATTGCCGCGCTTTCCAACCTGCTTTTTAAAAGCTGGCCGGGAAAAAGAAGGTACAGAAACAAAACCGTGATGACGATTCCATAGAGAGTAAACCAGAGAGCTCTGCTGCGCAATATTTTCATGGCGTCAGTTACCCCCCAGACGCCGTTGGGGCGAAGAAATAGAGGAAATCTGCATTTGCGCGCTTAAATATTCCGGGCTGTCTTTCATTTTATTTACGGTAATTTTTTTAATTTTTACCAGCTCGTCCGGAGATTCAACAAGATACAAAAATTCCGCCAGCTGCTTGATGGTTATTTTTTCCACACGCATATCAACCACCGCCTCTTCAAAAGCGGCGGTTTGCGCCCCGCGGGAAGCGCTCATCTGTTTGATGTTGCCCTTCACGCGCGCTTCCGCCGCCTTTTTTTCCAGATAGGAAAATAAACTGAAATTTGTTCCGCGTGCGGACATAACCTGATTTACCGAAGCCATCATATTTCTGTGGTGGGCGAATTCCGCGTCAAGCTGCATCATCTCGGCAAGTTTTATCTCATTCGCGGCAACGTAACGCTTGACCTTGCCCATGGCCTCGCTAATCGGAAAGATGACCAGCTCCAAAATCAGCGCCAGCGCCACCACGGCCATCGCCGCGGCCACCATGTAACGCTGCTTTTTATCCAGCTTGCCCCAGAAGTCTTTTATCATTTAAGCCCTATCCTCATGCTGAACTGAACCTTATCGCCATCTTTCGCCAGGCTGCTCGATGCAATGTCCACATCCTGAAAATAGCGCGATTTCACCAATTCGTTTTTTGCCGCGGCAACAGCGTCCATATTCTGCGCCTGACCGCTAAGCGTTACGACGCCGTTTTCACAGCTGAAATCCGTCAAGACAACTCCCGACGCGGCGGACATCAGCGCAGATATTTCTTTCAAAATATCAACCACTTTCGCCCCCTGCCCCGCGCCGTATAAACCAAAAGCTTTCCTCTCCGCCGCGAGCTTGGTTTTCAGCTGCTGC
>JBBIHZ010000024.1:2248-13371 GCA_037446735.1 Deltaproteobacteria bacterium | reverse complement strand
CGGCGGACTGATTGGATTTAACGATGAAGACGATTTTGGTGTTAAACTCTCCTTCGTCTCCCGTCAGGGCAAGCATTATGTCCGAGGCAATATTTTTTGCCAGCTCTTTTTGGCCTGTCGCCTGCGCGCTGTATTTTTTGCTCAGAAGTTTGTCGCCGCGCGTGACGTCATAAAGGCGGCAGTCAATGGTAATACGCTTGCCATCGTGCCACAGGTTTCCCCGCACTAAAAAATCAGCGCCGATCAGCGACCAATCCGGGAAATATACTTTTTCCAGTGACTCGGGATTGCCCGACTCAATTTTTTCCAGAAAACTTTTCCTATCCAAGATATTGAATATCCCGGTCAGGGAAAGATATTTTTTAATTTCGTCGGCAAGCGCGGCCCCGATAGCCGGCGCTGCGGCGGCTTCCGGTGAAATATTATTTAAGTCAGTAACGGCAATGGGGAATTGCTGGAAGGAAGGCGAATCTATATCAATGTATATTTTTGCCGCGGCAGCCACAGGAAGAAAAAAGATAACGATAATGATGAAACAAGCTTTGATTAAGTTTATCTTTTTGCATCTAATCATAAAAGAGTCAGGCCTTTCCTGTTTTAACGCAATTCGCGTGAATGAAAACGAATGCCGATCTCGATGTGATTGCTGGTGATGTAAGAGGGCAGGGGCGGAAAGGGCGTGGATTTTTTGACGGCATTCAGCGCCGAATCGTCGAAATACTGATACCCGGATCTTTTTTCAAAGCCGATGTGTTCCAGCGCGCCGCTGCGTGATATTCTCACGTCAATGATCGTTTCCACGCCATCCTTGGGCATCAGCGCCTGTGGCAGCGTCCAGTTTCCCTTAACTCTGGCCCACACCAGAGCTATATATTCGTTTCGCTGCGCGGCGGCCTGGTCACCAGCCGCGGATTTTTCTCCCGCAGGGGCCGCAGCGCCGGCGTTGGCTTGCGTAGCTGTGGTATTTTCCTGTGGTCGCGCCGCTTCCCTTTGCTTTAAAGATTCGATGGCTTTTTCAACATTTAATCTTTCTGTCTCGTCTTTTTTAAGAGGCGCGGGAGGTGCCGGCTCAAATTCTCTTTTGATAAATGACGAACCGGGGCTTTCGCTTTGCGGGATAAAATCACTCAGACCAGGGGAGGAACCTGTCAGGGCGACATCGGCGCCCACCAGTGAGACGGAATAAATGGGGCCGAAAGTTATTCGACGGGAAGAGCCGGGAATCGAAGCGAACACAAGACCAAGCACGACAAAATGAACGAGCGCTGAAAGTAAAATCATTTTGTGAAAGTTTTCGGGAGTGCCGCGGGAGGTGTAATGGGGCATCCTCAGTTTCATTTCATTCCCTCGGGCGGTTCTGTAATCAACCCGAGTTTATCGACGCCCGCTTTACGCACTTCCGACATTACCTGAACAACAAATCCGTAAGGGACGCTTCTATCGGCGCGCAGAAAAACTTCGCGGTCGATGCGGTTGGCAAATATCGCTTCAAGTTTATAGTAAAGCTCACCAAGCTGCATTTTATTTTTATTCAGATAGATTTCCCTTGTTTCGGTGATGGTTAAAACAAGCTTTTCTTCGGTGACATCGACGCTTTTGGATTTAACTCTGGGCAGATTAACATCAATGCCCATGGAGAGCATCGGCGCCGTAACCACGAAGATAATCAGCAACACCAGCATTACGTCAACAAAAGGCGTGACGTTGATTTCGGACATGGCCTTGGAGGCGTTATTTCTTCTTCGTAAGGAACGCATAGATTTATTATTTACGGATGAAGTATCTTTCGACGATGTTTAAAAATTCCGCGCCAAAGTTATCCATCTCCTGAACCATCGTTTTAGCTTTGTTTAAAAAGTAATTATAGAAGATAACCGCGGGTATGGCTGCGGCAAGTCCCGCCGCCGTGGCGACCAGTGCCTCCGATATGCCCGGCGCGACAACAGCCAGCGTCGCCGAGCCGCGCGCGCCGATTCCCTGAAACGTGTCCATGATTCCCCAAACCGTGCCGAAAAGCCCGATGAAGGGACTGGCGGAACCGGTGGTCGCCAGAAAACCGATGGAACTTTCCAGCTTGGCCATTTCGCTGTTGCTGGTGTTGGCCAGTGATCTTTCGATATTGTCCAGAGAAGACAGGTTGATGTCATCACCGTGCTTGTCTTTTTCTTTTTTCGAGGCGTTCATTCTGGAAAGTTCTTCGTAACCCACGCGAAACACTTCCGCATTTGTCGACATTTTATATTTTTGCGCCGCGGTATTTACTTCGGAAAGGTTGTTGCTTTTCAGATAATCCGCGCGAAACTCATCATTTTCTTTTTTGATCTTGCGGTAATATTTGTATTTGACAAAAATGATCGCCCAGGACACAACGGAAAAAACCAGCAAAATAAGCAGAACAAATTTGACCATCAACCCCGCGTCCAGGACCATGCCCAGGATGCTGCCGTGAAAACTGCCGCCTAAATCTAATGAGCCGATTTCTCTCACTATTCGATCTCCCTTGGTTGGATTTGTTACGGTAGCGTAACGTAAAGGAAAAAGGCCACCTTGTCAATAAATCTTTTAGGATGTTTTTTGAGGTTGGTGATGTCTCTGATAAATAAATGACGTTAATAAAGATTTTTTTAAAAAAACGCCGTAGATTGTGCCTATAGTGTTTCCGGTGTGAAGGCCACCACATCATCAATGCATTTTGTATCGGCAAGAAGCATGACCAAGCGGTCAATGCCCATCGCGATGCCGGCCGCCGCCGGCAGTTTTTCCAAAGCCGAAAGAAATTTTTCCGGCAAAGGATACATCAGGCAATTTTTTGCGGCACGCGCCTTTTGGGCATCCCCAAAGCGCTTTCTTTGTTCCGCGGCGCTGGTAAGCTCGGAAAAACCATTGGCGATTTCCAAAGAACCGATATACAGCTCAAACCGCTCGGCAATTCGCGGATTATCCTTTTTTGTGCGGGCCAGCGCGGCGTATTTTGTCGGATAGTCGTAAAGAAAGACGGGGCGCTCAACGCCGAGGCAAGGTTCGATTCTTTCCACCAGTATTTCATCGAATTTGTCCGCGGCTATCGCGCTTTCGCAATCCGTATGCGCGAAGCGGGCAAAGGCTTCGGCCACGGTAATTCTTTCCCATGGCGGCGCCATGACTATTTTTTTATTTTGAAATAGTATTTCGTGCTCATATCCTGTTTCTCTGAAAACGGCGCAGAGTATATCCTGGCACTGATTCATCAGGCCAAAATAGTCCGCGTGAAGCGTGTACCATTCCAACATGGTAAATTCCGGCAGGTGTTTTTCGCCCCTTTCTTTCTGGCGAAAGCAGTGGGAAATCTGAAAGATGCGTTCGTATCCCGCGGCAAGCAGCCGCTTCATGCACAGCTCCGGCGATGTTTGTAAAAACCAGTCCGCTGAAGAAAACGCCTCGATATGTTCTTCCGGCGCCGGTGCAGGTATTCTCAGCGGTGTTTCCACTTCGAGGTAGTTATGATTGATGAAGTACTGGCGGATATTTTGAATTAAGCGGGCGCGCAGCTCCAAAAAATTCTTTTTACGCGCCAGGTGAAAGTTATCGTCAAAATGATCTTCGTTCAAGAAAAGCCACTATCCTTTGACGCGCGTCAGATATTCTCCCGTGCGCGTAT
The DNA here is from genome assembly GCA_037446735.1 of Deltaproteobacteria bacterium. Classification (GTDB taxonomy): domain Bacteria; phylum Desulfobacterota; class Syntrophia; order Syntrophales; family Smithellaceae; genus UBA4810. The sequence continues at coordinate 9,734 of JBBIHZ010000024.1, read as the reverse complement.
CCACGCGGATTTTTTCTCCCTCGCTGATGAATGTGGGCACCTGAATCGTATACCCGGTCTGCACTTTTACCGGCTTGGTAGCGCCGGAAACCGTGTCGCCCTTGGCCCATGGCTCAGCTTCGGTGACAAACAATTCGACAAAATTAGGCAGGCTCAGTCCGATAGGGCGGTCTTCGAAGAGCAGAATTTCCACGTCGAGGTTGTCGATCATAAAGTTTTTGTTGTCCCCCACCTGATCGTCCGTCAGGTATACCTGCTCGAAAGTTTCATTATCCATGAAACAATATTTGTTGCCTTCCTGATACAGGTACTGCATTTTCTTTTCCCGCAGGTCGGCTGGTTCAAATGTGTCCACCGAACGGAAAGAACGGTCGAACTGGCTGCCGGTGATCATATTCTTCAGCTTGCACCGGTAAAGGGCCTGACCTTTGCCCGGTTTGACAAAGTTGAATTCAACGATTACATAAGGCTCGTTATCGATTTTCAGGCGCAGCCCTTTTCTTAGATCACTCGCGGTATACATAAAAAACTTATCTCCTCGATTACCGGCCGTGCGGCAATTTTCCGGTTAATTTGATGCTCTTCCTATTCTAATTAGGTAAAATTGTCAAAAAAATATTGATGTTTTGTCATCTCTTTATTCAGCGCCGGAGAAAGGCCGATGAGGGGTATTTTCCCCGCTTTTCCCGGCAGGTCCGCCGTGTATTGAGGCAGGGCGAGGCCGGAGCATTTTTCTTGCATGTTTTCCATGATTTTGAGCCCCGCTTTTATGCTGGTGCGGAAGTGGCCGCATCCTTTCACCGGCTCACAGTGAAAAAGATAATAAGGGCGGACGGATATTTTCTGCAGACCGTAAAAAAGGGAGCGCAGCTCCTCTTCGGTATCATTGACACCTTTGAGCAGTACGGATTGGCTGGATACGGGAATGCCCGACTCCTGAAGCAGGCTGCAGGCGCGGGCCGCATCCAGCGTTATTTCCGACGGTGTGTTGAATTGAGTGTTGAACCACAGCGGGCGGTAATTTTTTAGCATGCGGCACAAATTTTTTGTGATTCTCATCGGCAGTATCGCAGGCATGCGGCTGCCGACGCGCAAGATTTCCACGTGCGGAATGTTTTTCAGGCCGTGTAGAATGTATTCCAGTTGTTCATCATCATAAATGAGCGGATCGCCGCCGGAAATAATTACTTCGCGTATCTGTGGTGATTGCTCAATGTAATGAACAATGTTTTTCATGCGCGTTTTTAAAGAAATCTTTGCCGGACGCCGCCAGAAACGTTTGCGGTTGCAGTGGCGGCAGTGGACGGCGCAGTTTTCGGTAACCAGCGCCAGGCAGCGGTCGGGGTAGCGATGAATCACGCCGGTGACGGGCATGTAGACCTCTTCCCGCAGCGGGTCAGCATGATAATTTTGATATAGCGTGATTTCGCGTGTGTCCGGCAGGCACTGCGCGGCTATCGGGTCGGCATCAATATTTTCTCCGATGAGCGAGAGATAATACGGCGTGACCGCGAGGGGATAAATGCTTAATATTTTGTTTATTGAAGTCGAGGAAAAATCTCTGGCGAGAAGAAGGCTTATTTTCTCTATTTTCGTGAAACGGTTTTTCAAATGCCAGTGCCAGTCCCGCCAGTCGCTCGCGGCGGCGTTTTTAAAGCGGGATAAAATGATTTTTTTGTTCATAAAAACAAGCAGGCCTTTAAAGTAAGGCGGTTTTTTTATCATAAATTTTGCCGCTTGCAAAGACAATCCCTCTCTAATATGTATTTTCAAATAAGATGTGTTGAATTTACAAAATAAAGCCAAAGCGTGTTCATATGTGGCCTCTGCAAAAACGCAAAGAAAATGTTGCCATATTGTCGGTAGCTTCCAATTCCCTGTTGGTGTCGGCGAAGCTGTTGGTTGGCGCGCTTATCGGTTCCGTGGCCATTATTTCCGAGGCTATTCATTCAGCAATGGATCTGCTTGCGTCTTTAATCGCCTTTTTTTCCGTGAAAAAATCACATCTGCCTGCCGACGAGAGCCATCCTTTCGGGCATGGTAAATTTGAAAGCACGTCCGGCCTGGTGGAAGCGGTACTGATTTTCATTGCCGCGGGCTGGATTATTTTTGAGGCGGTGAAGAAATTGGCCACGGGCGAAGAATTGGCGGCTCCCGCCTGGGGCGTCGCGGTCATGTTTTTTTCCGCCGTGATGAATTATTTTGTTTCCGGGAAATTATTTAAGGTCGGACGCGAGGCCGATTCTCTCGCGCTGGAGGCGGACGCCTGGCATCTGCGCACGGATGTTTATACCTCATTGGGTGTCATGTTCGGCCTGCTGGCAATCTGGTTCGGGCATCGTTTCTGGCCGGGGCTGAATCTCAGCTGGCTGGATCCGGCGGCGGCATTATTTATTGCCATGCTTATTTTAAAGGCGGCTTACGATTTAACGAGGAAAGCGTTGAGCGATCTGACGGATGTCAAATTGCCCTCTGGGGAAGAAGAATGGATTCGTTCCGTCATCGCGATGCGTCGGCCGGACATACACGGTTTTCACCGGTTAAAAACGCGCAAGGCGGGAAATTTCCGCTTTATCGAATTTCATATCAAGGTCAGCCCGCAGATGAGCGTGGTTTCTTCTCATCAGATCACCCGCGATCTGAAAAGAATTATCATGGATAAATTTCCTCACACGACAATAAATATTCATGTCGAGCCGTGCGAGGGCGACTGCCCCGAAGAATGCGCGGCGGGCTGTTTTCTGGAAAAAGAGCAAAGGCCACGCCCGGTTTTGAAACATTCAGTTTAAGTTACTTTCAATATTTGACGCACAAGACAAAATAATTTAAGATACAAAATACTTGTAATTATCTTGGTAAGGGCGAAAGGATGAATTCATGAAAATTTTCAGGAAAAGCACGCTAATCATTTTATCTTTTGTTTTAATTTTTCTTTCCGCCGGATATCTGGCGGCGCAGGGACCGGGCAGCAGAGAACTGGTCATCCTTTTTACTCACGATTTGCACTCATATTTTTTACCGCATCGTGTTTTGAACGCGGATGGACAAAGCGAAGAACGGGGCGGCTTTGCCAAGCTTGCCTATATCATAAAGGAACAGCGCATATATCATGGCAACAAGGCCATCAGGCTGGACGCAGGTGATTTTTCCATGGGAACCTTATTCCATACATCTTTTATGAGCGAGGCCTCTGAACTTTTGCTGATGGGGCAGATGGGCTATGATGTGACCACTTTCGGCAATCACGATTTTGATTTTGGCACGGCGGGATTGGCCAAGATGCTGGGCACGGCCAAGGCAAAAGGCAAAGTGCTGCCGGGCATCGTCGCCTCCAATATTGAAGTGGATAAAAAAACAGAAGAGGGAAAGGCGTTGCAGAGGGCTTTTGAAGAATACCCGGTGACGCCCTATAAGATACTGGAGAGAAACAAGGTGCGCATCGGCATTTTCGGTCTTCTAGGAAAAGACGCCGCGTCCGACACGCCCTTTGCCAAAGCCATTCGCTTTACCGACCAGGTCAGCGCCGCCAAAAGCTTGGTAAAAACTCTGATCAAAAAAGAAAAAGTGGACATGATTATCTGTCTTTCTCACAGCGGCACGTATCGGGCGGCGCCCGAAGAAAAGGATAAAAAAATTTCCGAAGATGAGCTGCTGGCGCAAAAAGTTCCGGAAATCGATATCATTGTCAGCGGTCACACGCACACTGTTTTAGACAAGCCGATTAAAGTCGGCAAAACCGTCATTGTTTCCAGCGGCCGCTACGGCGAGCATCTGGGAATTTTAAGAGTATATCACACCAGGAATAAACCTCTGCGCGTTGCTTCCTATGAACTAAGAAATATCACCGCCGGTATCCCGGACGACCGCATTGTTTCCGAAGCAGTGCAGGAATACAAAGATATGGTCAACGCGAGATTTCTGGCGCCTTACCGTCTCTCTTTCGACCAGGTAATCGCCGAAAGCGATTTTAATATGGAAACAATTGTTTCCGCTTATGAAAAACCGCGGGAAATGGGGCTGGGCAATTTGATTGCCGATGCTTATCGTTACGCCGTGCAAAAAGCGGAAGGGACAAAGTATGAATATGTTCATGTTTCCTTCGAGCCGCTGGGTCTCATCAGGGAATCTTTTCGGAAAGGCCGGATAACTACGGAGGATGTTTTTCAGGTTTTGTCTTTGGGCATCGGCAAGGACGGCATTCCTGGTTATCCTCTGATGGCTTTTTATGTCACCGGCAAGGAACTTAAAGACATTCTGGAGGTGGAGGCGTCGGTGGCGCCGCTGAAAAAAATCGGCGCGCATCTGCAGGTTTCGGGCGTTAAATTCATGTTTAATCCGCGTAGGATTTTGTTTGACCGCGTCACGCAGGTTTCCGTGCGCAACGAAAAGGGCGAGTATGAACCGCTGGATTATGAGAAGCTCTACCGCATCTGCTCCAATATGTACGCGGCGGGAATGATCGGTTATGTATCAAAAGTCACCTATCGGTTGCTGAGCATCACACCGAAGGACAAAGACGGTGAAAAACTTTCCGATATGAAGAAGGCTATAATCCATATGGATACGCAGGCCGGCAAGGAGCGCGAATTAAAGCAATGGCTCGCGCTGTTGCAATATCTGCGGTCATTGCCCGACACCAACAGAAACGGCATTCCCAATATCCCGGCAAAATACAGCGCGCCGGAAGGTCGTTACGAGGCCGTGCTGGATAAAAGTTGGAAAGGGCGTTTCTCCGGCGGCAATTTCATCACCTATGGGGCATTAATTGCCGGATTTATTGTTCTGTGCGCATTGATTCTGCTTGGCTGGCTGGCGGTAGCCAAAATCAGAAAGTTCACCGCGAGAAAATAACGGCGTTTGCCGCGGCCGGTTATTTCCGTTTGTACAGGAAGCGTTCAAAAAACCGGTTGTAGGGCGTCCAGTCGGAATCATAATTTTCCGCGCTGGCGATAAAGGTTTCAAAAGCGTTGAGCTTGGCATCGAGGTCGTCTATGCAATGAACGACCAGCGCCTCAACCGTTTTGGGGCGCTTGGGAGAGCCGAATTCAAATTCGCCGTGATGACTCAAAAGCAGGTGGCGCAACTCCAGTGATAACTGTTCGGGAAAATCGGGAAGAGCGGCGATCGTTTTATTGATCATTTCCACGCCCATGACAATATGGCCGATGAGCCTCCCTTCGTCACTATAATCAATCAGTCCCTCGTACTTGAATTCGTAAATTTTTCCGATATCATGCAGGATGCCGCCCGCTATCAGCATGTCTTTATTGAGTTTTGGATAATGCGCGGCGACTTTTTCCAGCAGGCGCACCACCGAAAGAGTGTGTTCCAAGAGCCCGCCCAGATAGATGTGATGAAACCCTTTGGCGGCCGGTGCTTTTTCATCCTGAAAAAAAACACGCAGGAGTTCCCTTAAATGCTCATTCTGAATTTTAGCTATGTAAGCCATTATTTCTTCGAACATGGCGCTTATATTCGTCGCGGCGGCGGGCAGATAATCGGCCGGATTTACCTGCTCCCAGGGGATTTTTTTGATGCTGATAACGGATAGTTGCAGGGCGTTCCGGTAACTGGCGGCGCGTCCTTCAATAAAAACGATGTCGCCTTTTTTGAAGCCACGGTCAAGTTCCACGGCGTTTTCCCACACCTTACCGTCTGTTTCACCGCTTTTATCCTTGAGACGCACCGTCAGGTAAGGCGCGCCTTTTTGGGAAAAGGCCATATTTTTTTCCGCGACGAGAAAAGTGTCCGCTACCTTGTCGCCCTGCCTGATATCCCTGAGATAAATTTCTTTTTTCTTCAAATGATTACCCGCCTTTCCTGTGAGTAGATGTTCATTTTTCCGCCGCGCACATAGCCGATGAGGGTGATATTCGCTTTTTTAACGAGCTCCACGGCTTTTGTCGTGGGCGCGGAATGGGATACAATAACCGGTATGCCCAGATTCCATATTTTATAAACGATTTCCGAGGATATCCTACCGGTGGTTAGAATAAGGGCGTCAGCCGGGCTTATGTCCCGCCACAGACAGTAACCCCCGAGCATATCGATGGTGTTGTGCCGGCCGATGTCTTCGCGCAAAACAATGATTTTGTTATCACGCGCCAGCGCCGAGCAGTGCGTGCCGTGCGTCTCGTTATGAATTTTTGAACTGTCCATGAGCTCCTCCATTAGTTGCAGGATCGCGCCTGAATTTATCTGTGAATCTGCCGCGTCAGGGAGGGGCGTCAGGACATCGAGATGCGCATGGCCGCGCGCGCCGCTGGATGCGATGTTTTGAATGGAGGCGCCGGAAAATTCGCCGCCGTTTTTAAGTTCAACGCGGACGCTATGATCTGTTTCGTCAACCTTTATGCTGGCAATTTGTTCGCGCTTATGGATAACGCGTTCCGCCCTTAAAAAGCCCAACGCCAGTTCATCAAGATGACTTCCGGCGCAGGCGATGTTGGCCAGCAGTTTGCCGTTAAGATAAATTTTCAGCGCGACCTCTTCAATGATTTTCGCCTGCGTCGCGACTAAGGAGTTTTTGTCCGCCGAAAATATCTGCATGATTTTTACCGGTTCGTTATATGTCATTCTTTTTCTCTCAGGATACGGTGATCACCCACGCGCACGGTGAGCTTGCTGGTGTCGAAATATTCCATCAAGGGGATGATGTATTTGCGGGAAAGTCCGGTAAGCTCTTTGAAGCTGGCCGGAGTGGCTTTTCCTTCCTTGATCAGCATGCCTTTATAATCCTGGCGCAGTTTGTCCAGGACGGTTTTCGCGAAAACCAGTTCTTCATTGATTTTAATCAAAGCGCTTTCTTTCAGCATCAGGTTGATGATATTCTGCGCTTCTTTTTTCCTGTCGGGAAATATGCCGATGACCTCCGAAAGTCCGGGCGGCGCCAGGCCGGCGTCGCTGTATGTTTTGTTTATGGTCTGACGCATTACGTTCAGGTCATCGGCCAACTGCACTCTATGCCCGAAGAGACGGACGGATTCTTTTTCCACGGCAAGCGTTTTTTTCGCGGCAAGATTCTGCAAAAGCATGTGAAAAAGTTTGGGGCTGACTTCTCCGGTAAGCGATGCTTTCATCTCTTCCTTGGAAATTCCTTCGCGCAGGGGATTTTTTTGGTGATATTGCCGGAGAATTTCCAAGGCGTCTTTTTCCAGTTTTTCATAAAAGAGAGAAGAAATCATGTTTGTTTCTTCTTTATCCGTGATCAAGGCGGCTTTTTTGGAGAACAATTCCCGCAGTGTTTCATTGATTAATTTGACGTTAACGCCCAGGCGAAAAGCAAGGAGACGCGGGTTGGTTCCCGCGAATCCCGTTCTGTTTAAGATGACCACGATTTTTTGCTCCAGCGCAGAGTCTTGCAATGTCTGCATTTCCTGCAATCACCTCTGTGCTGTCCTTCCTTTCCCTGTTTTGGAGAAGTTGTCCTCTTGTGTCCATAATCTTTGCAGATACCGCATCAGTTTTGGCTTCTTCTCACGTCCGC
>JBBIHZ010000024.1:0-2238 GCA_037446735.1 Deltaproteobacteria bacterium | reverse complement strand
CTTGGGCGGCAAAGGATCGATAATCATTCCGCCGCCGATGGTGGTTATGGGTGAATAACTGCGCAGGACAAAGCGGTCGCCCGCGACGACCACGTCCTTTTTCTCCAGGACAAGCTGGGCCAGGCCGCTTTCTCCCGGTTTTAATTCCTCTTTTTCCATTAAGATAACACGGGCGATTACTTCAACTGTTCCCGTGTGCAGGCGGATTAAAGCGCGGTTTTTTAAGCTTTTTGAGTTTGCCATCAGATGCTCTATAACAACATCCATGCGGGTGGTGGGCCGGACGGTTTTAGGCCTGACCAGGACGTCGCCGCGCTGCAACGATGATTTTTCTATGCCCTGCAAATTGATGGCGGTGCGCTGTCCCGCCCATGCTTCTTCCACCGGCTGATTGTGCACCTGAATGCCCCTGATACGGGCGCTGATTTCTTCCGGCATGATCTGTATGTCTTCGCCGACGCGCACATGGTCGCAAACCAGCGTGCCGGTTACTACCGTGCCGAACCCTTTCATCGTGAAAACCCGATCCACGGGCAGGCGGAAAATACCGCAGTCGCTTTTTTGCGGAATCTTACCGACGGTGCTGTCCAGCGCCGCGATTAATTCCTTCAGACCATCTTGCTTAAGCGCGGAGACGGGCACAATCGACGCGCCGTCGAGAAAAGTCCCGCGCAGAAATTCCTCGACCTCCGTTTTTACCAGATCCAGCCAGTCTTTATCCACGAGATCTGTTTTGGTGAGGGCGACAAGGCCGGTGCGGATGCCCAGAAGCGAACAGATGTGCAGGTGTTCTCTCGTCTGCGGCATAATGCCCTCGTCGGCGGCGATTATCATCAGCACGCAATCGATGCCGGCGGCGCCGGAAACCATGTGCTTGATGAATTTTTCATGGCCGGGCACATCGACAATGCCCAGCGTCTGACCGGAGGGAAGTTTGAGCGAGGCGAATCCCAGTTCGATGGTAATGCCCCTTTCTTTTTCTTCCTTTAAGCGGTCGGTATCGATTCCGGTCAGCGCCTTGATTAAAGCCGTTTTTCCGTGATCAACATGACCGGCCGTTCCTAGAACAAAATGCCTCATTTTTTTGCCCGATGGTTTTTTAAATATTGGTTTTTTTGAAATAACAAACAAAGCGTATTTTCACAACATTAAATTTATTCAGTATTTATAAAGCGGCGCCGCTTATTTAATTGTTGAAAATACAGACGGGAATTGCTACAAGCCGCAAATCGAGGTATTTACTTTGCGCGTGCTGGGGATTGATTACGGAGAGAAGAGAATCGGTCTGGCCGTTTGTGACGAGGGAGGGATGACCGCTTCCGGCCTGCTGACGATGAGCAGAAAAAATAAAAAGCATGACCTGGATATTCTGGCGCGGCTGATTAAGGACCATCATATAGAAAAAATCGTCATCGGCTATCCGGTGCGACTGGATGGCTCCGAAGGCATCCAGTGCGAAAAAGTCAGCCGTTTCGCCACGCTCCTGGAAGAAAATTATTCCCTGCCGGTGGTCAAATGGCCTGAGGCCATGACCACGAAAGAAGCGGAAGAAATACTTATGAATTCCGGCGTGAACTGGAAAAAAAGAAAAGAGAAGGTGGATAAGCTTGCCGCTTGCCTGATTCTGCAGGATTATCTGGACCACTCTTCGCGTAAAATGCCGTAAATCATTTTAATAGATATGGAAGAAACAAAGAAAAAAAATCCCGTGAAAAATTCGGCTAAAAGCGAGCCGGGGAAAAATGGCGCCGCCGCGAAAAAACCGGCCCAGGGCGGCAAACCCGTGAAGCATGTTTTGCCGCGCGCGGTTATCCGGGTGATAAACTATATTCTGGTTATTTCCCTGACGGCGGTGATTGTCTTCGGAATACTTTTGCTGGATTACGCGACGGCTCCGATTGATGAGGATAATATCGCCGTAGTGACGGTGGATATACCGGTGGGTTCCAGCTTTCTGCGGGCCACCAAAATTCTCGATGAGGCGGGTCTGATTAAAAACAGGTTTCTTTTCAACCTGCTGGCATTTACCAAAAGAGCGACGCGCGTTATCCGCGCCGGCGAATATGAATTCAGCACTTCCATGACTCCCGCGACGGTAATCAGAAAACTGGTACGGGGGGAAATCAAAGTGTACCGGGTGACTATTCCCGAAGATTTTAATATGAAGGAAATCGCTCACCGCTTGGATTATTTCCGGCTGATTGATAAAAATGTTTTCTTTGAGTTGGCCAGAGACAG
>JBBIHZ010000023.1:12931-13668 GCA_037446735.1 Deltaproteobacteria bacterium | reverse complement strand
TTATATTTCCGAAAAGACGAAAAGACAAAGAAAGCGGGCGGGAAAGATGGCTGACGATTTCGATAGGAATCATCAGCAGAGCAAGCCACCAGACCGGGCCCATGAACTGTTTGAGGTATTTTAAACCGTGCGTTTTAACGCCGACAACGTGCGTGGAAAAGAAAACGACAAGCGCCAGCGCCGCCGTGGTGTTGATGTCTGAGGTGGGTGACTTAAACCCGGGAAAAGCGCCCATGAGGTTGGATAAAAAGATAAAAAGCCCCAAAGTGGCGATAAGCGGAAAGTATTTGCGGCCTTTGGGTCCCATAATTTCATTAAGTAGCGCGTCAAAACCACCGATAACGACCTCCATGAAATTCTGCAACCTGCCCGGATAAACCTGAAGACTTCTTGAGGCAAGAAAGGCAAGGACAATCAGAACAACTGCCAAAAGCAGGGTATAGGCGACATGCGCCGGAATATAGGGATTCTCCAAAAAATAAATGGGATGCATATTTATTCACTCTCCTCAATAATGTTTTTTTTTGAAAATGTAATCAAGACAGTACAAACAACAGTCACCATCACCACGGAAAGACCGATGATCAAACCGATGATATTCACCGTTTGCGCGGAAATGAGAAAATACAGAACAATGGCGCTCAATACAAGACGCAAAAAATATTTCAAAACAACGTTGGATTTGATGCTGCCGGATGTTTTATTAAAAGCGTGGCGCAGCGAATGACCCATCCAGT
>JBBIHZ010000023.1:0-12921 GCA_037446735.1 Deltaproteobacteria bacterium | reverse complement strand
ACGATACAGATGAATCCGCCGATTAAAACGCCGATGTAAAATTCTAACGTGCCGAAAATTAATGAAGGAATGAAAACGACGGCAAGAACAATCCAGTTGTTGATTTCAATTCTTCTTAGGAGGGGGTCTTTGGCGATGAGGTTCACTTTTAAAACTCTTGATTATCGGTTCGTCATCAGTAAAAGTTCTTTTTATCAGAACATACAGGTTGCGAAATCCGGCCGCGATACCGATGATTAAAAATATAAAGGTAAAAACACTGCCGGAGTCGAATTTTCTGTCTAAATAAAATCCTAAAATCAGACACCCAAAAATCGCCAGAACCATGGCGATGCCGATGCTGCTGGCATAGGCCATTTGAATGGCGCTTTTTTTGATGTCCTTATCCATTCAACAAAAATGTCCTTAACACCGCGGAATACTAAAGTCAATAAAAAAATGACCAGCGTTCAGTTAATTTGATGATTACCGGTGATTTCTGTACCATTCAATCGTATTTTTAAGTCCGGTGGCCAGATCGGTTTTTGCCTTAAAACCGAATTCTTTCCGTGCCTTAGAGGTATCGAGCATGCGACGGGGCTGACCGTCCGGCTTTGTTTCATCCCAGATTATGGCGCCTTGAAAACCGCTGAGTCGGGCAATGAGTTGAGCCAATTCCTTGATGGATATTTCAAAGCCGGCGCCGATATTTACCGGCTCGCTTTTATTATATTTTTCGGTGGCCAGACAAATGGCTTCCGCCGCGTCTTCCACATAAAAAAATTCACGCGTGGCGGCGCCGGTTCCCCAAACCACGATTGAATTTTCTTTTTTTTCGTGAGCATCAAAACATTTTTTTATCAATGCGGGTATAACATGCGAAGAGAGCGGATCAAAGTTATCACCGGGACCGTAAAGATTTACAGGCAAAGGAAGATAGAATTAAAGCCATACTGCTGCCGGTAGGCCTGCGACTGCACCAGCATCATCTTCTTGGCTAATCCGTAAGGAGCGTTGGTTTCTTCCGGATAGCCGGTCCAGATGTCTTCTTCTTTAAAAGGCACGGCAGTGAATTTTGGGTAGGCGCAAATTGTTCCCAGCGCGACAAATTTTTCTATTTTGTTGAGATACGCTTCATGCATCAACTGTGCGCCCATGAGCAGATTATTGTAAAAAAGCTCCGCCGGTTTTTCCCGGTTGAAACCGATGCCCCCGACCTTGGCCGCCAGGTGGATGACAATATCCGGTTTTTTTTCGGCATACATGCGGCGCACAGCAGCAATTTCGGTAAGATTGTATTCCGGAAGATCGGCAATTTCGATATTGGCGCAGCCGTGTTCGGCAAGTTTTTTTATCAGATGTGTTCCTAAAAATCCTTTGCCGCCTGTGACAGTTATGTGCTTATTTTTGAGCAAGAAAAATCTCCTGATACTTCTATGATAAACGTTCACTATTGGCGCAGGTGAAACCGGCGTCAACGAGCGTCTTTTCTTTTCTGGCTATTTCCATGTCGGTGGCAATCATCATATCGATTAAATTATCGAAAGAAACTTTCGGCTGCCAGCCCAGGATTTTTCTGGCTTTGGCGGCGTCGCCCAAGAGAACGTCTACTTCCGTGGGGCGGAAATAACGCGGATCGACCGCGATATATTTTTTATAATCCAGATCAAGTTTGGCAAAAACCTTTTCGGCGAATTCACGCACCGAGTGAGTTTCTCCCGTGGCGATGACAAAATCATCCGGTTTATCCTGCTGGAGCATAAGCCACATCGCTTCGACAAAATCACCTGCGTATCCCCAGTCGCGTTTGGCTTCGAGGTTGCCCAAATAGAGTTTGTCTTTCAGCCCCAGCTTAATTTGCGTGGCCGCGCGCGTTATTTTGCGGGTGACAAAAGTTTCACCACGCCGCGGCGATTCATGATTGAACAAGATGCCGTTTACGGCAAAGATGCCGTAAGCATCGCGGTAATTTTGCGCCACATGAAACGCATAAACCTTGGCCGCGGCATAAGGACTGCGCGGCTGAAAAATTGTTTTTTCATTTTGCGGCGGGGCAGCGGCGCCGAACATTTCGCTGGATGACGCCTGATAATATTTTGTTTTTATTCCTGTTTTACGGATGGCTTCCAGAATTCTCAGGGTGCCCAGACCGGTAATGTCGCCGGTGTATTCGGGCATGTCAAAACTGACGCGCACGTGACTTTGCGCGCCCAGGTTATATATTTCAGCGGGGGCGATGGTATGAAGCAGGTCCATCAACTGGCCGGAGACGCTTAAATCGCCGTAGTGCAGAAATAATTTTGTGTTCGGTTCATGAAAATCGCGGTACAGATGATTAATCCGGTCGGTGTTAAAAGTGCTGGAACGCCTGATCAGGCCGTGCACTTCGTATCCTTTTTTCAGGAGAAACTCGGCCAGATACGATCCGTCCTGTCCTGTTATGCCGGTAATAAATGCTTTCTTCATTTTTCCTCCGCCGGTAGCAGCCTGCAAAAAGCGCGATTTGCGCGGAAGATTACAGCAAGTACCGTGCGTTGTCAATCAGCAGGTCATAAGGTTTTTAGCGCTTTTGCGCAGGCATCCAGCGTCAAAGATAAGTCGTTATTGCTGTGCGCGAAAGACATAAATAAAGCTTCAAATTGCGAAGGCGCCAGCCACACGCCTCTTTTGAGCATGGCGTGGAAAAACCGGGCGAAAAGTTTTGTGTCGGATTTTTGCGCGTCGTTTAAATCATTCACAGGCCCTTCCTGAAAAAAAATTGTGAACATGGAATGAACGCGGTTAATGCTGGCATTAAAACCTTTTTTGCCAAACAGTTTTTCCATCTCCGAACATAAGAATTCTGTTTGTCGCGAAAGGCGGGAATATTCGTCTTTTTTCCCTTTAAGCAGCATAAGTGTTGTCAAACCTGCACTAACGGCCAACGGATTTCCGGAAAGAGTTCCGGCCTGATAAATATCACCGGCAGGAGCGAGTTTTTCCATGATATCGCGCCTCCCACCAATCGCTCCTACAGGAAGTCCGCCGCCGATGATTTTTCCCAAACAGGTAAGATCAGGCCTGATATTGATCAAATCCTGATAACCGCCAAAGTGAAAACGGAAGCCGGTGATTACTTCATCGAAAATAAGGAGTATTTTTTCCTGAGTGGTGAGTTCGCGCAATGTTTCGAGAAAACCCGCCCGTGGCGCGACTACGCCCATATTTCCGGCCACCGGCTCGACAATTACAGCGGCAAGGTCAGTGCTGTATTTTTTAATAGCGGAGCGCGCCGCCGGCAAGTCGTTGTAGGGCAGCGATAAAGTGAGATGCGCTGTTTCCTCGGGAATTCCCGGCGAGCCGGGGATGCCCAGTGTAGCAACGCCCGAACCGGCCTGAACGAGCAAGGAATCAGCGTGACCATGATAGCAGCCGTCAAATTTGATAATTAATTTTTTCCCCGTAAAACCGCGCGCCAGTCGCACTGCCGTCATGGCCGCTTCCGTGCCGGAACTGGTCATGCGCACAAGCTCCAAGGAAGGAATCGCCTCACAGAGCACCTGTGCGATTTTTGTTTCCGCGTCTGTCGGTGCGCCGAAACTTGTGCCTCTTCTGGAAGATTTACCGATGGCTTCAATAACCTGCGGATGAGCATGCCCAAGAATCATCGGTCCCCAGGACAAAACATAATCAATGTACTGTTTACCGGCAGTGTCGTAAATTTTGGAACCCTTCGCGCTTTTCACGAAAAGCGGCTTGCCGCCCACGGCGCGCCAGGCGCGCACGGGACTGTTAACACCGCCGGCAATGAATTTTTTTGCACGGGAAAAATAATCACTCTTGTCTACTGACATCAAAAATACTCCGGCGATGATTTTTTGTATTCCTGCAAGCTTTTGAGAATTATAAAATCGTCAATCCCGGATAAAGATGACATGGAAGAGGCAAGGTCGGGAATATCTTTGTCCCGGCTGTGCACCATCGTGAAAAGATTATACCTCCCCGCGAAAGCGGGGCTTCTTTCGTAGCAATGGGAAACAAACGGCAAAGTTGCGAATGCTTCCCCGGTTTCGTTTGTTTGAAGTTCAGGAACCGACCAAATAACCAGGGCATTTTTGCCAAACCCTGCTTTTTGGTGGCGCAAAATGGCGCCGAATTTTCTCATCAGTCCCCGCGAGCAAAAATGTTTTATTATATTGATAATTTGTGTCTGGGAAAGGTGCAATTTATTGGCGATTTTTTCAAACGGCCTTGATGTGATTTCTATATCTTTCTGGACAATTTGCGCTATCCTTATTTCTAAACCGTTCATGTTTATCTAATATATTGACTGACTGATAAAATCAAGAAATGTGTTTATTGGCTTTACAGTTCGAAAATTTACTTGACTATCGAAAAAAAATGACCGATAGTCTAGTAAATTTTAAGAAAGAGAAGGGAGGTAAAAAGCAGTAAAAGTTGTCGTTGTCGTTCGATTTGTTAGTAATAAGTTTAAAAGCAGTTAATTTTTTTTACAAGGAGAATTACCATGAAGAAAAGTTTATTTTACACGATGTTGATTATGTTGTTGACGGTTGTGTTCTCGCCTTTTGCCTACGCGGCACCTGAAGCGGCGGCGGTTGATTACACGAAAGCGATTGTTGTCGGTCTTTCCGTTTTCGGAGCAGGTTTTGCGATTGCTTTGGGCACTATCGGCACCGGCCTGGGCATGGGCAACGGCTTAAACGGCGCGACCAATGCCGTGGGCAGAAATCCGGAAGCGCAGGGCAAAGTGCTTCTAACCATGATGGTCGGTTTGGCAATGATTGAATCACTGGCCATTTACGCGCTGGTTGTGGCGTTGATCCTGCTTTATGCAAATCCGCTTTTGAAGGTTATCGGCGCATAGTAACACTCAGAAACTTGTCATAATAAAAATCAGGGAGGGGAAGCGTGCATCGACTTTCACTCCCTTTTTTTATGAGCTAAAGAAAATTTTCAAGCAAGGCGCAGCAACGTTAAATAAATTTTCTATTCGTGAGAGATAATTTTACCCCGCAGAGCTTTTGTTTCCGATCTTTTGTGTTTGGCGGCAAGGATTTTTTCTTTGGCTTTTTTACTTCGTTTTCTTTTTTGCCGGCGGATCTTTTCCTGAACTTTCTTTTTTTCTTCCACGAAACCTTTCACTTGCGCCTCAATTTTATCAAGCAATAGGCGCCGCGCCAAAAACCTGTTCACGCTCTGCGAACGTTCGCGCTGACACTTTACGGAAAGGCCGGTGGGCAAATGAACGAGATGAATGCGCGTTGCACTTTTGTTGACTTTCTGGCCCCCTGGCCCCGAGGAACGGATAAAAGATTCCACAAAATCATTTTCGGTAACGCCCAATGAGGCCATCCTGTCGGCCAGCGCTTTTATTTTTTCGGAAGATACAGGCATGAAAAGAAAAATTTAAGGAATGGCGTAAATTTCTTCACCAATGAGAGAAATCCAATTTTGCGTTAGTATTTCCCTGGCCTCTTCAAGTTTATCCACACCAAGAATGACGATAGTCTCCTTGCCGATGCGGTTTATGGTGGTGTAGAGATAATGAATATTGATTTCGCCTTTTGCCAGAGGTTTGAGGATCGCGTTCATGCCGCCGGCGTGCAGCGGAACTTCCGCGGCAAGTACCGGCGTCACTTCAAAATTAAAATTATAGCTCTTTAAAACCGCGGCGGCGCGGTCGGGATCGTTGAGGACCAGGCGCACCGTGCTGTCTTCAGTGGTGCTGGCGGCGGAGACGGCTTTGGTGCTGATGTCTTCCGAGTCCAGAATGTGCGTAATCCGGGCGAAAGAACCCGGCACATTGCCCAGCAGAACGGAAATTTGTTTTACTGACATAAATAATCTGAATCCCTTCGTGTCTAGTTTTTCAAATAATCAAACCCTGTGGAAAAGGCGCGGTGGTTAATTTCTGCGGCAGATTTTTTTCTGCTGCCCAGAATCGGCTCCAGACTTTTGAGATATATCTCAAAAGTGACGATGCCTGTTTTTTTAATGAAGGCGCCCATCATGATGATATTAGCCACGCGGCTGTTGCCCATTTCTTCCGCAAGTTCCGAGCATGGTATAGCACGACGTATATCCACATCCGGCCGGTTGGGGTGAGCTTTGATGATGGAAGAGTTCATGAAAATCACGCCGCCCGCGGTTATTTTGTTCTGAAAAGTAAAAAGAGAAGGCGCGTTCATGGCGACCATGTAGTCAGTCTCCGAGGCAACCGGCGAGGCGATTTTTTCTTCGGCAATCGCCACGGTGCAGTTTGCGGTTCCGCCTCTGACTTCCGCGCCGTAAGAAGGGAAAAAGGTTACGTGATAGTCTTGGTTCATGGCGCTGTGCGCCAGGCTGTAACCCATCATTAAAACACCTTGTCCGTCAAAACCGGAAAATATCGCTTTAATGGCCATAATTCACACAGCCTCCGCCTCTTTTTTGGTGGTTGTCGTAATGTTCTTGAATACCCCCCCAGCGGAAATTCTTTATTCATCACTTCATCAACCCACTTGCAGGCGTCAGCAGGGCTCATTTTCCAGTTGGTTGGACAGGGAGAAAGAATCTCCGCAATGGAAAAACCCAGCGCATCTTTCTGGCATTGAAAATCTTTGCGGATCGCTTTTTTTGTTTTATTAACCTGCGCGGGAGACGTCAGCGTGCAGCGCTGCGCGTAGGCAACGCCTTGCAGCGGCGAAAGCAACTCACAAACTTTGACCGGATAGCCGTCGAGCGTTTTGTGTCTGCCTGCGGGAGTGGTGGTTGTTCTCTGTTCCAACATGGTCGTCGGAGCCATCTGCCCGCCCGTCATACCGTAGACCGCGTTATTAATAAAAAAGACGGTAATGTTCTCGCCGCGGTTGGCGGCATGAAAACTTTCCGCGATGCCGATGGAGGCTAAATCCCCATCACCCTGATAGGAAAATACAAAGCGATCTGGCAAAGTGCGTTTAAGACCTGTAGCCAGCGCGGGGCCCCTGCCGTGCTGCGCTTCTATCATATCCAGATCAAAGTAATTATAAGCCAATACGGCGCAGCCTGCCGGCGGCACGCCGATGGTTATTCCCCTGATGCCCATTTCATCGACCACATCTGCGATCAGCCGGTGCGCGATACTGTGGCCGCAGTCGGGGCAGTAATGGAAAACATTTTCCTTGAGATATTTAGGTCGTTGAAAAATTATTTTGGCCATTTTTATTTAAATTTTTAATCCTTTTTTTCGTAATAGCGAACGATGACGTTGGCCAGTTCCGCCGGAGTGGGCACGGCGCCGCCTGGCCGTCCATGAAAACCGATGTCGGCATATCCCTGCAGCGACAGTCGCACATCATCAAGCATCTGGCCGGTGCTCATTTCAAAGACAAGAAAATCCTTGATTTTGCCGGAAAGCGAGCGTAGCTGCGCCTCCGGAAAAGGGCACAGCGTAATCGGACGGAAAAGCCCCGCTTTTACTTTATTATGTTCGCGCAGGCGTTTGAGCGCTCCTTTGGCGATGCGGGCGGCTGTTCCGTAAGCGACAACGATCAATTCAGCGTCTTCAGTTTGATAAGTTTCGTAACGGATTTCGTTTTTGGCTATGACCTCATGTTTGCGCGCCAGTTTCCAGTTGTGTTCTTCCATGTCAATCGCGTCCAGAATAAGGCCGCGGATAATTTTACTCTTGCCGTCGCCCGCGCCGCGCAGCATGAAATTTTCACTATATTGGCGTGGCTGCGGTTTCGTAAAGATAAACGGTTCCATCATCTGACCCATCATGCCGTCGGCAAGAATCATAACCGGTGTGCGGTATTTGTCAGCCAGATCAAAAGCATCCATTGTCAAATCCGCCAGTTCCTGACAGGTGGCGGGACCGAAAACTATGGTGCGGTAATCTCCGTGGCCGCCCCCGCGCGTGGCCTGAAAATAATCTCCCTGGGCGGGACGAATATTGCCCATGCCGGGGCCGCCGCGCATAATGTTGACAATAACACTGGGCAGTTCACAAGCGGCCAGGGAAGAAATGCCTTCCTGCTTCAGGGAAATACCGGGACTGGAAGAAGACGTCATCACTCTCGCGCCGGCGGCTGACGCGCCGGTAATCATGTGCATCGCGGCAATTTCACTCTCGGACTGAATAAAAACGCCGCCTTCGGCGTTGCGCATGTGTTCGGCCATGTATTCGGCAAGCTCATTCTGCGGCGTGATGGGGTAACCGGCGTAAAAACGGCAGCCAGCGCGAATCGCGGCCTCGCCGATAATGTTATTGCCGGACATTAAAAATTTATTCACGGTATACCTCTATGGCGATATCGGGACACATCGTGGCGCAAAGAGCGTAGCCGTTGCATTCTTTTGCCTCGTCGATGCAAACGGAGCGATACCCCTGCGTGTTGTATTCGTTGCCCGCTACAATGTGACTGTTAGGACAAACATTGATGCAGAAATGAGATTCCTTGCAGAGCGTCTTATTTATTTTAATGAATCCCTTCAAAAGTATATTCCTAAAAATATTTCTATCCGGCGCAAGCTATCTTGCGCACAGTAGGCGGAAAGTCAAGTATTTTGAATACTATATTTACTATTATTAGAAAATTTAATTTTTGTTCAGGCGGCTGTCGATGATTAAATCCTTTCCGCTTTTCCATATCTTTATCTTTTTCACGGATAGTTTTTTTGCTTTATCCAGGTGGTGAATATTCAGGTCGCCTACCGCCTGTGTTCCCGTGCCGATAATTTTGAGAGCAACGACCACAACCAAGCGTTGCGCGAGATTTTCTTTAAGCACCGCCGTGATAATGCGTGAGCCGCCTTCAATCATGACGGAAGAGATATTTCGCGCGGCAAGTTTTTTTAATAAATCTTTTAAATCAACCTGTCCTTGTTTATTGGCGCGGCAGGTTAAAACAGTGGCGCCTGTTGAGGAGATCTGCTTGTATTTGTTATCCGTGGCTTTTCTGGTGGTGGCAATCAATGTTCCTGCCTTGTGTAAATTCTGCAATATCTTCGCCGAGCGCGGTGTTTTTAATTTGGAATCGACAACAATGCGCAAAGGATTGCGTCCGCGCACGCGCCGGACGGTGAGCTCAGAATCGTCTTTCATCACGGTATTGATTCCGACTAATATCGCATCGTGCTGCGCGCGGAGTTTATGTACATAATTTAAAGATTCATCACAGCTGATCCACTGAGACTTGCCGGATGATGTGGCAATGCGTCCGTCAAGCGTTTGCGCGAATTTTAAAGTGATAAACGGGAGGCCCGTTTCCATGTAATGGAAGAAGATTTCATTCAGTTCGCGGCATTCTTTTTCCAGCACACCGCTTTTTACCTCGATGCCGTGCGCTCTAAGAAAATCTACGCCCCGGCAGGATACCAGAGGATTGGCATCAATGGCGCCGACCACAACGCGGCTGATTTTGTTTTGCAATATAAAATCAGTGCACGGCGGCGTCTGCCCGTGGTGACAGCATGGTTCGAGGGTCACATAAAGTGTTGCGCCTTTGGCATCATGCCCGGCTTTTTTGATGGCATTTATTTCCGCGTGCGCCGCGCCGCAACGCCGATGATAACCTTCGCCGGCAATGCGACCGTCTTTAACCACCAATGCGCCCACCATCGGGTTGGGACTGGCATATCCTTTTCCCCTGCGGGCTAGTTGCAATGCCCGGCGCATATATTCTTCGTCATTCATCAGAAATGATTACCTTATTCGCCACGTAACTGTAAAGAATTTTATTGTTTATGCATATCAGGATATGTTATGAAAAGAAATAATTTAGTAATAAAATTAGTGAAAATTTAAGGAGGTAAGATGAAAGGCGTAGTTTTAGCCGGTGGCTTGGGCAGCCGGCTTTTTCCCCTGACGAAAGTAACCAACAAACATTTACTTCCTGTATATAATGAGCCGATGATTTACTATCCCATCCGCACGCTGGTAAACGCGGGGATCAATGAAATTTTGATTGTCACGGGAGGCAATAATGCCGGAGATTTTTTGCGCCTTCTGGAAAACGGCAAAGATTTCGGTTTGAAACATATCAACTACACCTACCAGCAGGGCGAAGGCGGCATTGCCGCGGCGCTGGGTCTGGCGGAGCATTTTGCCGACAGGGATAAAATTGTCGTTGTTTTGGGAGATAATATTATCGAAAAGAATATTAAGGCCGCAGCGGAAAAATTTCGCGCGCAAAAAGAAGGCGCGCGCATTTTACTCAAGGAAGTGACGGATCCGCAACGATTCGGCGTTCCTGTTTTTGACAAAAAAAAAATTATCCGTATCGAAGAAAAGCCCAAACAGCCGGCGTCAAATTACGCGGTCATCGGCATCTACATGTATGACTATCGCGTTTTTGAATTTATCAAATCACTAAAACCATCACAGCGCGGCGAGCTGGAGATTACGGACGTCAACAATTTTTACATCAAAGAAGGAAAAATGGAGTGTGATGTCCTTGACGGCTGGTGGTCGGATGCCGGCACTTTTGAATCACTTCAGGCATCAGGACAAATGGTCGCGCAAACAGGAGCAAATAAAATATGATTGAAGGCGTTGTTGTCAAAAAGCTTAAAGTGATTCCCGATGAGCGCGGTCGATTGATGGAAATATTCCGGGCGGACGATGCATTTTTTCAGAAATTCGGCCAGGTTTATATGACCACGGCTTATCCCGGCGTGGTCAAAGGGTGGCACTATCACAAAAAACAGGCCGATAATATGGCCGTGGTCAAGGGGATGATGAAAATAGTTTTATACGATGGAGGGAAGGATTCGCCGACATACGGAGAAATAAACGAGATTTTTGCCGGCGTGCATAACCCTGTTTTAGTGCATATTCCGCCGCTGGTTTATCATGGCTTTAAGTGCATATCCGTAGAAGAAGCGCTGGTTATCAACGCACCCACGGAGGTTTATAATTACGCCGCTCCTGATGAATACCGTCTGCCGGCGCACGGCAGTGAGATTCCCTATGATTGGTCAAGAAAAGATGGGTGAAATCAAAGACTTAGGATGCTAATAATATTCTTGACTTTAGGAAAAAAAAGAGTAAAATAATCCTATCGAAAAGATGAGCAAACCGCTTGAAAAAGCGGGACGCAAAGTTACTGGCCTAAGTCTTGTGATATGTGGGATAGGGCGGCAGAACTGCCGATTGTTGCGCCATCGTTCTCTTGAGTCTCATCTATCCCCCAAAATATAGTAACGGAAAGTAAAAATTATGCTCTGGAGTGTTTTTGCCTTTATTTTTGGCGCTGCCGTGGGCAGCTTTCTCAACGTGTGCATCTACCGCCTGCCGGAGAAAATGTCTATCATCAAACCATTGTCGTGTTGCCCGCACTGTAAAAAACCTATTAGCTTTTACGATAATATTCCGATTGTCAGCTTTTTTATTTTAAAGGGCAAATGCCGTGATTGCGGCGGTAAAATTTCCTGGCGCTATCCGTTAGTGGAGTTGATCACAGGTATATTGGCGTTGTTGCTATTTTTGAAATTTGGTTTGAGCTTAAAGTTTCTGGCCGCTTTTGTTTTCACGGCGGCGCTGATTGTTGTCACCTTTATTGATCTTGATCATCAGATTATCCCCGATATCATCACTTTGCCCGGGATTCCGATATTTCTTTTGGCGGGAATTTTCATCATGAAGGTTCCCTGGCTGGAAGCGGTTATCGGCGTATTAATCGGCGGCGGCGTGCTTTTTGCGATAGCCTTTGTTTATGAAGCCATCACCAAGCGCGAAGGCATGGGGGGAGGGGACATCAAGCTTTTGGGGATGATTGGCGGATTTTTCGGCTGGAAATCTCTTGTTTTTATTTTACTGTTTAGCTCTTTTGCCGGGGCTGTGGTGGGAGTCGCCGCGATGCTCATTAATAAACAGGATATGAAATACGCCGTGCCTTTCGGGCCTTTTCTGGCGGCGGCGGCGGTTGCTTACATATTTTGGGCAGACGCATTCACGCGGTTGATTTTTATGACACATTAGTGGTGAGCGCAACAAATTACCACGTTTTTTTTGCGGGGAAAATACAAAAGAAGAGAAAGAAATAACTAATTGACAGAAATTATTTTGAGGCGTAAATTACCGAACAATAAAAGAATTTAAAGGGGATAATAAAGAAATTGAAGTAATTTGCCTGGTTTTGGCAAGTAGAGTGATCAACTAAATAAATATAATTTATTTATGTTACGTTTATGTTACGCATCATGAAAAACAAAAAAAATAAGGGGTTCACTTTAGTCGAGTTGGTAATAGTGATGGTGTTATTGGGCTTTGCTCTGGCCGTTGCCTTGCCAAATTTTGTGCGCCATCGACAGAACACAAATTTGCGAGAGGCAACGGAAGATTTTACGGCCCAAATTGCTCTTTACAAGCAAAGAGCAGGCGCGGAAGACGTGCGGTACAGAATAGTGATTAATCAGGCAGCAGGCGAATATTCGGTGGAAAGAAATCCGCTGCCGGAAACTCCTGATGTATATGTTCCGCTGGTTCCTGCCGTGACAAAAAGTTTCAACCAGTACAGTTCGCAGATCGCATTGGTTTCCGCACCTGTGTCTATTGTTATGCAACCAAGGGGAACTGTTTCAGCGGGAACGCTTACCTTGCGGCACACCGGAACACAAAAAAATGCGGATATAGTCACGCATTTTTCAGGAAGAGTAAATGTAAAATATTATGATGATATTAGCTAATAATAAAGGCATCACCATTGTTGAGGCGCTGATTGCTTTTTTTCTGACAATGGTCGCTGTCGCCTGGCTGATGCCGATGCAGGCCACTTCTTTAAACACAGGTTTTCGCGCGGACTATTTGGGGCGCGCGGCGTATGTCATGCAGGCGGAATTAGAAGCTCAGGAATACCGGATAAGAAATCAGAATAACGCCATCGCTGCCGGAAGCTTTTTAAAGACCGTTACCGCCAGCGGTTCCGCCATCCCGCAAGAAGGCGATGCGATTTTTAACGTTGTCACAACCATAAC
>JBBIHZ010000022.1:10179-14005 GCA_037446735.1 Deltaproteobacteria bacterium | reverse complement strand
GGTGGACTCTGATTAATTCTTTCAGATAAGCAAAACAACCATCCGGAGAGTTTGTGGTGTTGGGTATATGGAGTTCCGTGTATTAAATAGATAAGGCAGATTAATTTTCAGGCTTCTATATACTGAGCGAAGTCTCTTGTGAGCATAGAGCCATTTGCCGGTTATTGGGTCTATTGTTCTTTCTTTGAGAAACGAAGACCATTTCTGATGCCAGTTATTGATCGCGGATGTAAAATCTCTTTCATTTGTCCGGCAAAGAGCAGTCATGCTTCTCTTTAATTCAATTCCTGCTTCTAATTTGGGATTATTGGTCAGATAGCGCGTAATAATCTGTTTTTGGTGAAAGTGACACATCTGGACGGGAATATCCCAGAAGAGCTGCCTCACGCCAGGCCTGCCATCCAGAACGATAGCCTGGAAAGTGCAACCTGTTTTTTCTAAACCAATTCTTCCCTGTCGATATGTATCAACAGATTCTGTTTGGACTTCCTGAAAATATAGATTCTATTTCAGTTGAGGCGCTCTAATTGCGAAAACGCCAAAATCTCTCTTGAAAGATGTTACATCAGCAATGGCCACTATAGGCTGAGGAACATGACATTGATCTTTTACAGTCACATCACTTAGGTGTGCTCTTATGGAGTTTTTACCTAGGTTATACTTTGCTTTCAGCTGGCGTATCGTCTGTCTCTGATATGCGTATTGTTTCCAGATTGTCTTTTCTAATCGTTTATTCCGGCTATGATTTTGAAATTGTCTGCCACATGAATTGCATCGATAACGCTGTCTTTGGCTATTATAAAACCCTTTCTTCTTTGTCTTATGTGACCCGCAATATGGACATTTTTTCACTCATCTTTCAGCCTTCTGAATTTTTATCCATATGTGCCATTGTTATCACACAATAATTACCCTATTTCAGACCCCGTTTTTAGGCATTAAGCCAGTTTTTACGAGTTAATTATCGGCGCCGCTGAGCTGGCCGCAGGCGGCACAGATATCCGCGCCGCGGCTGGCGCGCAGTATGGTGGTAAAATGTTTCTTGATCAGAACCTGCTGAAGCGCGTGCACAACCTCCAGTGAAGGCGCCTTGAATCCGGCGCCGGGGAATTTATTGAATACAATCAGATTCACTTTGCAGCGCTGATTTTTTAACAGGGCAGCCAGTTTTTCCGCGTCCTTAACGGAAGAATTGATCCCATCCATGAGAATATATTCAAAAGTGAGCAATCTGCGGCCCGGCATGGGGTATTTGCGGCAGGCTGTAAGCAGCTCCGCCAACGGATATTTTTTGTTTACCGGCATCAGCTTTCCTCGGGTCGAGTCGTCAGCGGCATTGAGCGAAACGGCCAGATTGATGCAGATATCCTTGCCCAGGCTGATTATTTCCGGCACGAGCCCGCAGGTGGAGACGGTGACTTTACGGTTGGAAAAAGCCGCGCCGTAGTCGGACGTCAGAATTTTTATCGCTTTGAGCACGCTCGCGTAATTGGCCAGCGGCTCGCCTTCCGGCGCTTCTTTTTTTAAGACAATTAGTTGTCCCACTATTTCTGAAGGGGTTAGATTGCGTTTGAATCCTTGGCGCGCGGTAAGACAGAATTTGCAGCCCATGGCGCAGCCGACCTGCGTGGAAATGCAGATCGTCCAGTGGTTTTTTCCCGGAATTAAAACACTTTCGATAAAGAGCGAATCTTCCAGGCGCAAAAGAGCTTTTTTCGTGCCGTCTTTTGACGTCTGGATTCTCGCGATTTGCGGCAGGTTTACGCGCGCCACCCCGGCAATCTTTTCACGGAAATCACGCGCGAGCGAAGTCATTTCCTCAAAAGAAGAGGTGCTTTTCTGATGCAGCCATTTCATGATTTGCCGCGCGCGGAATTTTTCCTTGCCCAGGCCGGCAATAAAACTTTCCATTTCCTCCAGCGTGAAATCCAGCAGGTTAGGCCTGGAATTTTCGGCGTTATTAACCATGAAGCTTTTCGCGCAGGTTTACGGCAATAGCGTCGATAAAGCCCTGCGTGTTCACTTTTTTATTGGAAGATTTTTTCTCGGCCAGCGCCAGCAGATCGCCGGTCATCGTGCCTGACTCCACGGTGGAGATGGCCGCTTCCTCGAGCTTGTCGGCGAAGTCAATGACTTCCGGCGTGGAGTCAAGCTCGCCGCGCTTGCGCAGGCCGCCCGACCAGGCAAAAATGAGCGCCATGGAATTGCTCGATGTTTCTTCGCCTTTCAGGTGTTTGTAATAGTGCTTCTGCACCGTGCCGTGGGCCGCTTCGTATTCGTACCAGCCGTGAGGAGAGACCAAAACGGAAGTCATCATGGCCAGAGAGCCGCAGGCGGAGGCGACCATATCCGACATGACATCGCCATCGTAGTTTTTCAGCGCCCAGAGCATGCCCCCGTCGCTTTTCATGATGCGCGCCACAGCGTCGTCAATCAGCGTGAAGAAATATTCAATTCCCGCTTTTTTGAATTTATCCTTCCAGTTCTTCTCGAATTCGGCATCGAAAATCTCGCGGAAACCCGCGTCGTAAATTTTGGATATAGTGTCTTTCGTGGAAAACCAAAGATCGATTTTTTCGCTAAGCGCCAAGGTAAAGCAGGCGCGCGCGAAGCTCAGGATGGATTTTTCCAGGTTATGGTTGACCTGAATAATGCCCGGGGAAGGAAAATCAAAGACCGTCGTCCTGCTCGGCGCGTCGCCGTCTTTCGGGGTAAAGACAATTTCCAGCTTTCCCGCCGCGGTAATCGGCATTTCGAAGTTGTTGTAAACATCTCCGTAGGCGTGACGCCCGATGGTGATGGGTTTTTTCCAGGAAAAAACCGCGGGTTTGATGTTTTCCACAAGGATCGGTTTTCTGAAAACCGTGCCGTCCAAAAGCGCGCGGATAGTGCCGTTGGGACTGCGCCACGCTTTTTTCAGGCCGTATTCCTTCACGCGGTCCTCATTAGGCGTAATGGTGGCGCATTTTATGCCCACGCCGTATTTCTGAATAGCGCGCGCGGAATCAAGGGTCACCTGATCATCGGTGTCGTCGCGGTGTTTGACGTGCAAATCGTAGTAGTCGATATCCATATCCAGATAGGGGAAAAGCAGTTTTTCCTTGACCATCTGCCACATGACGCGGGTCATTTCATCCCCGTCCATTTCGACAAGGGTGGTTTTGACTTTGATTTTTTTGCTCATAAAACTGTTTTGCTCCGGTTATATTTAATTTTTATTGCGTAGATTGAGCGCGCCGCCCGCCAGGATTATTTCTCTTTGCCTGTCGGTTAACGCGCAGGATGTGCAAAAAGAGCCGCTGGTGGTCTTGTTCTGCACCAGGATTTCGCAACCGGCCAAGATAAGTTTACGGATATCGGCGATGAACAGTTCATCCTGCTGGCTGATTTTTTCGTAATCTTTTTCTTCTTTAAAAGTAAGCGGCAAAATGCCGAAGTTGACAAGATTCGCGGCATGAATTCTTTCGAATGATTTGGCGATGACCGCGCGCACGCCCAGGTACATGGGGCAGATGGCGGCGTGCTCGCGCGAGGAGCCCTGCCCGTAGGAAAGACCCGCGACGACTATATTATGCCTGCCCGTTTCCTTGATTTTCCGCGCGCGCGGCAAAAGAGGCATCCACGTTTTCAAAAACAAATTCCGCGTATTTGGGAATGTTCGAGCGGTATTTCATGCGCGCGCCCGCGGGAATTATGTGGTCGGTGGTTATTTTGTCTCCGACTTTAATCGTGACCACGGCGTTGATCGTCTCCGGAAGGGCCGAGTTTTTCGGCGGCGCGCCGATGTTGGGACCGCGGTGGATTTTCACGGATCCGGCTTTTTTCT
>JBBIHZ010000022.1:0-10169 GCA_037446735.1 Deltaproteobacteria bacterium | reverse complement strand
CATACGATAAGCGAATCGTCGATGAAAAAAGTTTTGGGCATTTTTATTTTCGGGTAAGGAATTTTTAATTCACGCGGATCAGTGAATTTGCCGGTAAGCACGGCCGCAGCCGCCGTTTCCGGACTGACCAGGTAAACATCGGCGTCCATGGTTCCGGAGCGCCCCAAAAAGTTTCTGTTGGAAGTGCGCAGGGAAACGCCGCCTGATTGCGGGCTTTGGCTGTTGCCGATGCAGAAGCCGCAGGCATTTTCCATCAGACGCGCGCCGGAAGCGATAAGATCGGAAAGATATCCCTCGCGGGAAAGATTTTCCAAAACCTGCTTTGAGCCGGGCGCTAAAATGAAACTCACTTCCGGATGGACAACTTTTCCTTTGAGGACTTTGGCCACGGTGACCAGATCCTGATAGGAAGAATTCGTGCAACTGCCCAGACACACCTGATTGACGGGAATTTTTTTCATGCTCTTGACGGTGACGATATTGTCCGGGCTGTGCGGTTTTGCGGTCAGCGGCTCCACCTTGGACAAGTCAATATCAACGGTTTTGGCGTAAGTCGCGTCTTTATCCGCCTCAAATCTTACAAAATCCTTTTTTCTCTTCTGCGCGGAAAGAAATTTGAGAGTTTCTTCATCGCTGGGGAAAACAGAAGTGGTCACTCCGCATTCGGCGCCCATATTGGCAATCGTGGCGCGTTGAGGTACGCTCAGCGTCTTTAATCCTTCGCCGCCGTACTCAAATACGGCGCCCACGTTTCCCTTGGTGGTGAAAATTTGCAGAACTTTAAGAATTACATCTTTGGCCGACACCCATGGTTTTAATCTGCCGGTCAGGTTGATTTTGATTACACGGGGGCAGGTGAGATAAAACGGTTCCCCGGCCATCGCCAACGCCACATCCAGGCCGCCTGCGCCGATGGCGATCATGCCCAACGCGCCGCAGGTCGGCGTGTGGCTATCCGAGCCGATGAGCGTTTTGCCGGGCTTGCCGAACCTTTCCAGATGCACCTGATGACAGATGCCGTTGCCGGCGCGAGACAGGACAATACCGAATTTTCCGGCGACGCTCTGCAGATAACGATGGTCGTCGGCGTTTTCAAAACCGATCTGAATCGTGTTGTGGTCGATGTAGCTTGCCGATAACTCGGTTTTCACCCGGGGCACGTTCATGGCTTCAAACTGCAGATAGGCCATGGTGCCCGTGGCGTCCTGTGTAAGCGTCTGGTCGATGCGTATGCCAATTTCTTCTCCCGGCGCAAGTTTTCCCGCCCGCAGGTGACGCGCCAGGATTTTTTCCGCTAAATTTTGACCCATTCATTAATCCTTGGGCAAAAGGATGATGGCGATGCGACGGTTCTTCGCGCGTCCCTCCGGCGTGGAATTATCCGCTATAGGCTTGAACTCTCCATAAGCGGTCGCGGAGAGAATTTGCGCATCAATTCCTTTTTCCTGCAGATATTTTGTGACATTGATGGCGCGCGCGGCGGAAAGTTCCCAGTTGGTGGGATATCTCTGCGCCAGCCGGGCCGCTATCGGCACGTTGTCCGTGTGACCTTCAACGCGGATATTTTTGTCTTTTACGCTCTTGAGGATATCCACGACTCTTTGCAACACGGCCAGGCCCTCTTCCTTAACTTTGGCTTCGCCGGAATCAAACAGAATTTTGTCCACGACATCCATCGTCAGTTTTCCCTTGAGTTCGGTGATGGTAATCTGCCCTTTGGCTATTTCACCCTTCATTTCCTGGATGAGCTGTTTGTAGGTGTTGCTTGTTTCTTCGGCTTTTATTGTTTTTTTCTCCAGCCTGGCGGTATTTTCCTTCAGCGCCAGATTTTCATCCAGCAGGGCCTGAGATCTTTCTTTCTCCGCCGAAAGTTCCCTGGCCAGCCTGTCGGCCTCTTCCGATTTTTTTATATATTTACTTTCCGTAACTAGGCAGCCGCTGAAAAGCATACAGGCAGCAAACAGGGAAGCAGTGACAAGGCATGATCTTTTCATTTGTAAGCCCTCCTTAATTTTCGATAAAGTCACTTTTATTTGTCTGTTTGAACACAAACAGAAATTCAATCGGTAGCTGGCGAATTCATATAATAAACCGCGGGGATAATCAACTGGCAAAAAACGCGCGCTGCCCAGGAAAAAGTCAGGCAAGTTAGCGTTTTATACGTTATCAGAGCCGCTGACCGTGACGCGCACCGCGCGCTGAAATCTTTTCTGAAAGTAAGGCGCATCCATGCTGTCAATGCGGATGGCTTTGCCCCCCGGCGAGGCGTGTACAAACTGATTGTTCCCGATATAAATTCCCACGTGGCCAAAAGGACGGTATGTGTGAAAAAACACCAGGTCGCCCTCGATCATTTCATCTCGTTCAACGATGGCGCCGGCCTGGGATTGAGCGAGCGCGTTGCGCGGCAGTTGAATGTCAAACAGGGAATAGATCATGCGGACAAAGGCGGAACAATCGATGCCCTGCAGCGTCGATCCGCCCAGCTTATAAGGCGCGCCCAGAAAACCGGTGGCAACTTTTGCAATCAGATGCCTATCTTTCGGGCTTTTCCACATCCCCAGCAGTTGATGGTGAAAATATTTTTCGTATTTTGCCAAAAGAATCCATTCATCGGCCGTGAGCGTGAATTTTTCCTCTGGCTGACTGAGTTTGATGTTGTTCGGCTTGGAGATCAGCAGCTTTTGTCCGACGCGCAGGTTGAGTGGCTTTATATCATTATGCCCAATGATATGTTGGACGGAAACGCCCGCTTTCTGCGCGATTACAGAAACAGTTTCACCCCGGGTAACAGTATAATATATTTGATATTCTGTTTTCTGTTTGGGCGCGGGAAGTAAACAGATGGTTGCCTTTCGCGACATGGAAAGAAATTGATTGTTTTTGCCCGAGGATGGCTGCGTCCATGCCGCTTGCGCCGGCACAAAAAGCATCGGGATCGTCAGCGCCAAATATTTCCAGCTCTTCATCAAATCCTCCTCAAAACGCGTTTGATAACCTAATTGCCGGTGAGGCAAAACTTATTCTTACGGGTTATAAGTGCCGGATTGTACTTAGGTATAGCGTCGAGAAATAACGAAAAACTAATTGCCGACAACGCGTGTCTAATTTTTTGGGAGGCAGTTACTACTAAAATATTTTTTCCGTGTCAAATATATTTTGCAATATGTCTCAAAAAAGTATAGGAATCGGCACAAAAAATTACCAACAGTGCCTGCAGGGCGCAAGAGGGCGTAAAAATATTATGAAGAGCTGGGAAAAAATCGTAACAGTAACGCTTATTTTGGTCGTAGCTGCGTTTGTGATTGATATCGGGCGATATTTCATTTTTCCTAATATCAAATATCTGAAAAAATACAATCCCGAGAAAACGGCGTTCATGAAGTGCCGGGAAGAGGCCTGGCGGCAGCAAGGAGTCAAAAGAAACGCCCAACGGATATGGGTGCCTATTTCTCAGGTGTCGCCTTATGTGCTCAAAGCGGTGATTATCGCCGAAGACCATAAATTCTGGACGCATGAGGGATTTGATTTCGAGGCGATGCAGAAGGCGCTGGAAAAAAATATGAAGCAGAATAAGGTTAAGGTCGGCGGCAGCACGATTTCCCAGCAGCTGGCAAAAAATTTATTTCTGACGCCGGAAAAAGACCCGATAAGAAAAATCAAGGAAGCCATTCTTACCTGGCGGCTGGAAAAACATCTGAGCAAGAGAAGAATTCTGGAGCTTTATCTGAACGTCGCCGAGTGGGGCGATGGCATCTTCGGCATCGAAGCCGCGGCCCGTTATCATTACGGAAGAAGCGCCGCCGATCTGAGCGCGCGCCAGGCCGCGACGCTTGCCGCCATTTTGCCCAATCCGATCCGTTACCGCACGGATGGAACTTCCCGGTATGTGCAGAACCAGGCAGACAGGATTTATCAGATTATGGTGCGCCAGGGCGTGGTTATTGACGATTATGATGAAATCATGCGGGAGAATAACGGAGTAATTCCCTGGTTATACAAATAAGGTGAATTTGTGCGCCGCGTCTTTAAATGCTATTTTGTTTTTGTCTGCATCTTGTTTTTAAACGGGTGCGGTTGCGAGGCCATTATCAACCGTACGGCTTTTGACCCCGTCACAACCAAGGTCCACGCCGCGCAGGTTATTCCCGCCGATGCGCGGGAAGTTTATATTGAAACCGAGGACCATGTTCGCCTGCAGAGTTTTTTTGTTTCCGGCGGCTCCTCATCAAGACTGATTATTTATTTTCACGGCAATGCCGGCAATATCCATCAACGCCTGCCGGAGCTGCAAAATTTATCCAAAGTAGGAGTGAGTGTCTTAGGCATAGGGCATCGCGGCTACGGCAAAAGCACTGGCAAGCCGTCGGAGGCGGGAATTTACCGCGACGGCCGGGCCGCCGTGAAATACGCTATGGAAAATCTTGGCTACGCTAAAGATAAAACATTTCTGTGCGGCCGTTCCCTGGGTTCGGTGGTGGCGCTCGAGACGGCCAGGAATAATAATTTTGCGGGAATAATTCTTGTGACGCCATTGACCAGCGGCGCCGATGTTTTAAGGGCGCACGGTTATACCATCGCGCCGCTGTTGGTGGGGGATGTTATCGACAATATGAAGAAGCTTCCGGAAATCGTCTCGCCGGTTCTCATAATTCATGGAGACCAAGATGAAGTCGTTCCTTGGGCGATGGGGGAAAAAATATACGCCGCGCTTGAAACCCCCAAAAAAATGGTGACAATAAAAGGCGGAGCGCACAGTAATCTGGAATTCGTGGATTCTTACCTATACCATGAGTCTATCGCGGAATTTATTCGTGCTTATAGCAGCCGTTGAGGGGTGAGTTTCGCGCGCAACAAAAAAGCCGGAGAGCTGAATTCTCCGGCTTTTTCATTTTTTTGCAAAAAATTAAATTGTTTCAATGACGCAGGCCATGGAAACGCCGCCGCCGCCGCAAAGCGTGGCCATGCCGAGATTTTTTCCACGTTTGCGCATTGAGTGAATCAGCGTGACCATAATCCGGCAGCCGGTGGAGCCGACCGGATGACCAAGACCGATACCCGAGCCGTTGACATTGGTTATCTCACGGTTGAGTTTCAGCTCTTTTTCGCAACCCAGATACTGAGCGGCGAAGGCCTCATTCAGTTCAATTTGCTCGAAGTCACTTATTTTCAGTCCTGATTTTTTCAGAAGGTTGTTTACCGCTGGAACCGGACCCAGACCCATAACGGAAGGGTGGCACGCGCCGCGTCCCACGGCGGTGATGCGCGCCAGCGGTTTCAATCCCAGCTCTTCAGCTTTCTGCGCGGACATGATAACCATCGCGCTGGCGCCATCATTGATGCCGGAAGCGTTGCCCGCGGTAACTTTGCCGATTTTCGGCACAAACGCGGGCGGGAGGCTTTTCAAATCATCCATGGTCAGTTGGGGGCGAAAATGTTCATCCTTATCGAAAACTTTCGGCGGCTTACCTTTTTTTTGCGGTATTTCCACCGGCACGATTTCATCTTTAAACTCTCCCTGCAAAGTGGCGCGCTCGGCGCTGTTATGACTGCGCAGCGCCACTTCGTCCATTTCTTCGCGGCTGATGCCGTGCAACTGGGCGATAAATTCTGCGGTTAGCCCCATAATATAAGGTTTTCCCCGATACATGTCGATAAGAGCCCCCTCCTTGAGAGGACCTTTTTCCGGACCCGGCATGATATGGGAGCCGCAGTGCAGGGCGCGGATGATATTATCCACCAGGACCTGATCCTGCAGGCGATAGCCCCAACGCGCGCCGGGAGCGGAATAAGCGACACCGGACATGTGCTCCAAGCCGCCGGCAAGAATTACATCCGCCATGCCCGCCTGAATCATCGCCATGCCTGATATTACGGCCTCCATGCCAGAAATGCAGACCCGGTTTATTGTCACCGCGGTAGTTTCTTCCGGGAGACCGGCCAGAAGCTGCGCCACGCGGGTGACGTTGAGCGAGTCTTCCGGTTCCATGCAGCAGCCGAAGCGCACGTCATCAATCAGGGCCGCGTCAATCCCCGCGCGCTTTACCGCTTCTTTCATCACCACGCTTCCCAGCGTCGCCGCGTTTACATCTTTCAGGCTTCCGCCAAATGTCCCGATTGCCGTACGGCACGCTGAAACAACAACTACATCTTTCATTACTTCTACTCCTTAAACTTGAAATTATTTTTCTAACTGGATGCGCTTTCTGATCAAATCAAAATACCAGTTTGATATTTTCATCATATTACTGTTCCACCAACTCCACGCGGCGATTTTTCGCTTTGCCTTCAGGGGTGCTGTTGCTGACCACGGGGGACAAAGGACCGACACCGTATCCTTTCAGCCTTGCCGCGACTATGCCATATTTAGCGTTGAGCTCTTTGGCCACAGATTGCGCGCGTGCTTCAGAAAGTTTCTGGTTATGTGCAAAATCGCCGGTTGAATCCGTATGACCCACGACATATACTTTCATTGAAGCATTCTCTTTGAGAAATTTGGCAATTTCCTTCAATGTCGATTCGGATTCCGGCTTTATTGTGGCTTTGTCCGTATCAAAATAAATACCATAGAGTGCGACCTTGCCGGTTGCTTTTATATCCTGAGCCATTTGCTTGGCATCGGCAAGAACTTCCTGTTTCATTGCCTGCTTTTCCATGATATTGAGCGTGTAACAGTCGCCCTGGTTCCAGGTATTAACATGCACCCATGTATCCAGTGCGCCTCTTTTGACATTGTAAAAAGCATTGTTGTCATCTGCTGTTAAATTGACGCCGCCAATCTTTGTTACAGCGTTAGTATGGTTGCGCAAAATCTGTATCTCGCTGGCCGCTTTGTTGTTTCTTTTTACACAGTAGCTTATTTTGAAAACCCGTCCTTCGACAGCGATGGCTTTGCCCTGCCTGTCTTTAAAATCGTATTTCCCGAAAGGTTGTTCTTCATAGCTGTCAATATAGTAACCGGGCATTCGGGTAAACAAGGGGTGTTCCTTGCTTCCTTTTTCATCCTCAGGGTCTGATGCGGAAAAAGCAACGGAAACACATAGGAAAAAAGCTAATACGGCGAACACGATGATTTTTTTAATTTTCATTGTTGGTCTCCTTTCGCATTGTTTTTAGCGTTATCTTCCCAGAATGCCTTTTATTCCCTCGCGGACAGAATCGGTGATTGCGTCGGAAACCTCCTGCTTGGCGGCGCTTTTGGCGTCGGATGCGAGATCTTTAACATCTTCTTTTACGACTCTAGCCGCTTCGCTTTCTTTGACGCTTTTTTGCTGGTTGTCGGAGGTTTCATCCGTAGCTTGAGTGGCCATTTTGTTGTAACCTTTTGGCAACATGAATAAAGTATCCTTAAATTTGCCGTCAGATACTTTAGATATCTGGAACCAGGCCGTTCCCTGCTGCCCTTTGTTTTCCCATTTCAGCGTAAAGGCGAGTTTTTCTGAATGGCAAACAGTGGTTTTGCCAAGGGTGGCATCATCATAGCTGTAGCTGATTTTTTCGCATGGATAACCAGCGACGCTTTCGCTGCCGAGAGAAATTTCCTTACTTACCTCAAATTCGGCCTCTTCATATTTAGAAACATGCCAGGGTTTTTCCCGAAAGTTCAGTTCGGTATATGTTTTTTTTGCGGGATTTATGAGCCATGCGGCTTTTTTCTCTGGATTGATGATAACAACTTCAGTTGTTGTATCACCCTGCATGAATTCCATTCTGTATTTGTCTCCTTTGACAAATATTTGTCCGGTTTTTTGTTTGTTTGCCTCCCAGCTTATAAACTGTTTGAAATCAGCCATGAACTCTGCCGCTTTAGCCGGTAGTGAAGAAAAGCACAGCAGAGATGAAACGAGGGCAATCATTACGGCCGCTTTTTTCATCGTTTCTCTCCTCCTTTGTTAAAAAATTTTTAAGTGAGGAAGTTAAATTCAATATGCTGCTTGACAGGCTGACTATAAGGAGGCGGCATGTCATTGTCAAGAGGCAAATCTTCGCGGAGCAGATAACTTTCTTGGATGCAGCACCGCGGTTTTCTGGCTTTACGTGAATTATTAAATCGTTTTTAAGATATAATTGTTCAGGTCAAAGCGCGGCCTCGGTTTGGGCGACTGGCCAGGATATCCTACCGGCAGAAGCATTACCGGATAAATATTATCATCCAGGCGCAGAGTTTCTTTTAACTTTTCGCGATCGAACCTGCCGATCCAGCAGCTGCCCAGGCCCAGATCCACGGCTTTGAGCGCGATGTGTTCGATGGCGATAGCCGTGTTGAGGGAAAGATAAGCCTTTATCATATTATCATCCATCATGGGTGCGGCGGCGGAAGGATCACTCATGTCCATCTCCACGCCGTCAAAAGCTCCCTCCTTAAAAAGTTCACCCACGCGGGTTTCTCTGGTGGTGATGGTTGTTAAATCCGCGCAGCAGACAAAAATTACCGCCGCCTTGACGATAAACTTATAAGGCGTGCACTTGCCGATATTTTCTTTTGTTGCCGCGGATTTTGCGACAATAAAGCGCGCCGGTTGCAGATTTGATCCGGAAGGGGCGAGGCGCGCGGCATCGATAAGCTCCTTAATGGTGGTTTGCGAGATTTCTCCCGGTTTGAATTTACGAATGCTGCGCCGGGCGGCAATAACTTCTGACAGTTCCATATTGTTTTTCTCCCTGAGATTTTAAAACATTTCAGTTCATAAAAATTCCACCGTCGATGCTGATGGACTGGCCGGTGATGCTTCTGGCTTCTTCGGATGACAGATAGGCAACAAGAGAAGCGATCTCTTCGGCGGTCTGCGGCCTCCCCAGCGGCGTTACCGATTTCACCCTTTCGGCAAAGATCTCTTCCAGGCTTTTGGCGGCATGTGACGGGTAAGCGTCTTTGAGCAATCGGGCAAGCTTTTCCCAGCCCGGCGTATAGACGTAACCGGGGCAGACGGCGTTCACGGTAATGTCGAAACGCGCCAGTTCTTTGGCTAAAACCTGCGTGAGACCGGTGACGCCGAATTTGGCCGCGCAATAAGGTCCAAGCAAAGGTTCCCCCTGCCGGCCGGAAACAGAGGAGATGTTTATTATCCGGCCTTTTTTGTTTTTCATCATTACCTGCGCCACGGCGCGGCAGCACAAAAAAGCGCTTTTGAGATTTAGCTCTATGGTCTTGTCCCAGAGATCGATAAATGTTTTCACCACGAATCCTGTGTCAAAGCCGCCACCGACATTGTTCACCAGAATATCTATGGCGCCGTAGGTTTCTAGAGTTTTTTGCGCCATCTGATCAACATCGTCGGGATTTGTCGCGTCGCAGGAAACGGCAAGGCTATCACTGCCCGCCGCTTTTATTTCCTGGGCAACTTTTTCGGCATCTTCTTTTTTTAAATCCGCGATGGCGACTTTTGCTCCCTCCGCGGCCAGTCCCAGCGCTATCGCGCGCCCCAGACCGTTGCCGGCGCCAGTTACGATAGCTGTTTTTCCTTTGATTTTCAGATCCATTATTTCCCTCTTGTCGGTATTTATTCTTCTTATAAGCTGTTTGGCTAAAATATACAACAACCGATATTTTGTGTTGACTTCAAAGTGATTTATATTTAAATATTTCAAGCTAATAAAAAATAACCGTATTTTTAGATTTACCTTCCCTTAAGGATGAGACGGGATGTTTCCAGGTTGCTTATCCGAAAAAATAACCATTAAGATTCTGGCACTAGGTATAATTATCGGAATTATTTTGTCGGTATTAATCGCGGCATCTTATCAGATTTCCGGCAACGCGCGTTTTTGTTCTTCCTGCCACAGCATGAAACTTGTCGCCAGCCGGTGGCAATTATCCCAGCACAAGCAATTTGGCTGCGTTGAATGCCATTTACCGGACACCCATATCGCCGGACAGGTTTTTTATAAGGCGCGCGTCGGTATCAATGATCTGATTCACGAAACCTTGCGTACTTACCCGGCGGAAATCAGGCTTTCCGATAAGGGGCAGGTAATCGTCAACCAGAACTGTTTGCGCTGTCATGTATCCACGGTGGAAAATACCGCCATGGTGTCAAATGGCGCGAATTGCCTGAACTGCCACCGTTATATTGTGCGTGGCAGATCAGCGGATGAAGGAGGGATAAAAGTTGAAAGATAAAAAAAGCATCATAATTATAATTGCCGGGATTGTCGCCCTGATACTTGTC
>JBBIHZ010000021.1:14375-14603 GCA_037446735.1 Deltaproteobacteria bacterium | reverse complement strand
ATGAACCATACGAGCGTTCCATATAGTAATAATTTTTATCTTTGTCTTCCTTCTCTTCTTTCTTCTCTCCCCGGATGGTGACGGAATCATTAGTCACGGTTACTTCCACGTCCTTTTCATCGACGCCGGGAAGTTCCGCCTTGATGGTAAGCTCTTTGTCGTTTTCCCGCACGTCAACCGAAGGGCTGAATCCTCCCCATGCGTTTTCATATGGAGTCGGCGAGGCCG
>JBBIHZ010000021.1:5074-14302 GCA_037446735.1 Deltaproteobacteria bacterium | reverse complement strand
CTGCAGGGAATAGAAGGGATGATCAGCTTCCTGATCTCTGCTGGTGCGAACATCCGGCAATAGATTTCTGATTTTCATAATCATGACCCCCTATTTTTTCTCTGATTCCGCAAGGCAGGCGCGGCGGAACCGGTTCAGGTTAACTTATAGCCGTAAGGCGGCAGCAGCGTAATTTGCAGTTTATCAGGCCGCTTTGATGGCGATCTTCGTGGGTTTTACTTTTTCCGCTTTTGGCAGTTCCAGAAGCAATACTCCCTGTTTGACTGTCGCGTTTATTTTATCGCGGTCTATTTCATCGGATAGGGCAAAGGATCTTTCATAATCTCCCACTTCATACTCGGAAAAAATCAGGTTGTAATCTCTCGATCTTCCGTCTTCCACGCGTCCGGTGATGGTGAGAATATTTTTTTCCAGCTCGATATCCACCGTTTTTTCATCCACCCCGGGCATGTCGGCGATCAAGAAAATAGCATCTTTTGTTTCGTAAATATCAACGCGCGGGATGAAGGTTTTCACATTGCGGATTCTTTCGGCTGCCGCTGTATTTTCCGTTTTCTGCAGATCTTTTTCCGACATGGTTGCTGGCCTCCTTTCTTATGCGTTAATCTTAATCTTTTTCGGTAAATCTTCCTGCGCCCTGGGAAGCGATACATTTAATACGCCTTTTTCGTATTTTGCCTCAACGCCCTTGGCATCCACGCGAAAAGGCATTTGAATACTGCGCTGGAACCCGCCGGGGATTCTTTCCTGTCTCAGGTAGTTTTCCCCTTCCTTGAGGTTCTGCGCTTTCTTGGTTCCGGAAATTGTCACCGTATTGTCCGTAACGGAAATATCGATATTTTCCGGGTCGATGCCCGGCAATTCCGCTCTGATCAAGGCGGCACCGTCTTTTTCCCATATGTTAATTGCTGGATAGTCGGTTGCCGCGCTTTGTCCGGCGGCGGAAAAGAGTCTGTTCATTTCCTGTTGCAGGCGCAAAATTTCCGGAACACTGTCCGCGAATCTCTTCATTCTCCAAAAACTTGGCGTGAACATATTCTTTCCTCCTTACTTTATATGATTAAAGGCATAAGCAATTGCTATTATTGCCTATTTTGCCCTGTTGGTTGAAATATATTTATGAAAATTTTCTTGTCAAGGTTAGAGCTTAGCTGGTTTGTACCGCCTCTGTATCAGGCCGGCATTATTTTAAAAAACCAGAAAATATCCGGTGCTGCCCTTGACATGCCGGATACCGGTAAATATATTAACGCCGGTTAAAAACGCAGTGAGATAGTATATTTGGGAGGCTGATGCAGGATTACATAGTAAAGATATTCAAGGAGAGTAACCGTGTTAAGGAAGCTTTTCTCAACGAAAACCTGGGCAAGCTGGCTGAAGTAATCAATGTCCTGACAACAGCTCTCAAATCCGGACATAAGATTCTGATTTTTGGCAATGGCGGTTCAGCGGCTGACGCGCAGCACATTGCCGCGGAATTTGTCAACAGGTTTATCATTGAGCGTCCACCGCTGCCGGCGCTCGCTTTGACCACCGATACATCGATTATTACCAGTATCGGCAATGATTATGATTTTAACGAAATATTCAGCAAACAGATCCGGGCGCTGGGTCAGGCCGGTGATGTTGCCTGGGGGATCAGCACCAGCGGAAACTCGCCAAATGTGCTCAAAGCGCTGGAGACGGCGAAAAAGATGGGGCTGGTTACCATCGGCTTTACCGGAAAAGAAGGCGGGGCAATCGCGAAAGCGGTTGATTATTCGATTCACGTGTCGTCAGCCAGCACGGCGCGCGTTCAGGAAGCGCACATTGTTGCCAGCCATGTCATCTGTGAACTTGTGGACATGAAGCTTTTTCAGAAGCCGGATTTGAAATAATGCGTGTCAAGAGGTTGTGGTGAAAGGAAAAAAGGATCAGAGCGTAAAACATGAAGCAAAGAACGCGCATTCCGCGGACCAGGCGGCGGCGAATGACCAGGATGAGATAAAAACAAGGCTTCAGGAAAAGGAAAAAGAAGCCGCGGAGAATTATGACAAATATCTGCGCATGGTAGCGGATTTTGACAACTATAAAAAACGGACAGCCAAAGACAAGGCGGATACAATAAAATTCGCCAACGAGGAACTGATTAAGGATATTCTGCCGTTTATGGATAGTCTGGACAGGGCGCTGGCTCACCCTGACTCGCCGGAGGTGGAAAGTTTCAAGGAAGGAATAAAATTGATTCAGGAACAGCTTTTGTGTTGCCTGAAAAAACACGGCGTGGAAAAAATTGAAAGCATGGGGGCTGATTTTGACCCAAATTTTCATGAAGCAATGATGCATATGCACAGTGACGAGCACGAGGAAAATAAAGTGATTAATGAAATAGCCATGGGCTATCTGCTCAACGGCAGATTGTTGCGGCCGTCACAGGTGTGTGTCTGCAAAAAAACGAATAAAGAAAATGATACAAGCGGCAAAAATGCGGAAAACGGAGAATAAGGAGGTATAAAATGGGAAAAATTATTGGAATTGACCTGGGGACAACTAATTCCTGTGTGGCGATTATGGAAGGAGGCGATCCGGTTGTTATCGCCAATCAGGAAGGCAACCGCACGACCCCGTCCATTGTGGCGATAACGGAGAGCGGAGAGCGGCTGGTGGGGCAGGTAGCCAAGCGTCAGGCGGTAACTAATTCGGAAAATACGGTTTATGCCGTGAAACGTCTTATCGGCAGGAAGTTTAATTCAAAGGAAGTTCAGTACGACGTTAAAATCAGTCCTTATAAAATAACAGAAGCCCCCAATGGCGACGCGCAGGTGACGGTAAGAGGAAAGAATTATTCGCCCGCTGAAATATCGGCGATGATCCTTACCAAGATGAAACAGACGGCCGAAGATTACCTCGGCGATAAGGTAACCGACGCGGTAATTACCGTTCCGGCTTATTTCAACGATTCGCAGAGACAGGCGACCAAAGACGCCGGCCGCATCGCGGGTCTTAACGTGCTGCGCATCATCAACGAGCCGACGGCGGCGGCGCTGGCCTATGGCCTGGACAAGAAGAAAGATGAAAAAATCGCCGTGTTCGACCTGGGCGGCGGGACGTTCGACATTTCGATTCTGGAGCTGGGCGATGGCGTGTTTGAAGTCAAGTCTACCAACGGCGACACGCATCTGGGCGGCGAAGATTTCGACCAGCGCGTGATGGATTATCTGGTCGCTGAATTCAAAAAAGACCAGGGCATTGATTTAAGAAACGATAAGATGGCCCTGCAACGCCTGAAAGAAGCGGCGGAAAAAGCAAAGATGGAACTTTCCACCACGATGGAAACGGACATCAATCTGCCGTTTATCACCGCGGATGCTTCCGGCCCTAAGCACATGAATATAAAGCTCACCAGAGCCAAGCTGGAGTCCCTAGTGGAAGACCTGATTGAGAAAGTGGTCGGTCCGTGCCAAACGGCGCTCAAGGACGCTAATTTGTCTGCCAAAGACATAAATGAAGTGATCCTGGTGGGCGGCATGACGCGCATGCCGCGCGTTCAGCAGAAAGTGAAAGAGCTTTTCGGCAGAGAGCCGCACAAGGGCGTGAATCCGGATGAAGTCGTCGCTGTTGGCGCGGCAATTCAGGGCGGCGTTCTGGCCGGAGATGTCAAGGACGTGCTGTTGCTGGATGTGACGCCTCTTTCCCTCGGCATTGAAACACTGGGTGGTGTCATGACCAGGCTCATCGAAAAGAACACGACGATTCCCACCAAGAAGAGTCAAATCTTTTCCACGGCGGCGGATAACCAGCCGGCGGTGAGCATTCATGTTCTCCAGGGAGAGCGACAGATGGCCGCGGATAACAGGACACTCGGTCGATTTGAGCTGGTCGGGATACCGCCCGCGCCGCGCGGTGTGCCGCAGATTGAAGTGACTTTTGATATTGACGCCAACGGCATTGTGCATGTGAACGCGAAGGATCTGGGCACGGGTAAGGAGCAGAGCATCAAGATTACCGCTTCCAGCGGTCTTTCCGAGGAGGAAATTAAGAAACTGGTGCGCGACGCGGAAGCGCATGCGGAAGAAGACAAGCGCCGTAAGGAACTGATTGAAGCCAGAAACCAGGCGGATTCTATGATTTACAGCGTGGAAAAAAATATCAAGGAATTCGGCGATAAAATAGACGCCGCCGAGAAAACCAAAATAGAAGAAGCGATAAGCAAGACAAAGAAAGCGATGGAGGGCGATGACCTGCAGGCAATTAAAAAAGCGCAGGATGAATTAATGAACGCCTCTCATAAACTGGCGGAAGCAATGTATGCTAAAACCGCTGGCGGGCCGGGTGGCCCCTCCGCGGGGGCAGGCGCCGAGCAGGGCGGCCCAGCGGGTGATGCGGCGGGCAAGAAGGACGACGACGTTGTCGACGCCGATTTCGAAGAAGTAAAGTAATCTCCGGGTGTTACAAAGCCCGAAACAGTCCAGGCTGTTTCGGGCTTTTTTTATCGACCGTCAATGCAAAATGATATAAAATACCCTCTAGTATGAATATGAAAAATATCTGCTTTGCCCCAAAAGCAATCGCGGCATTATTTTTCGCCGCTTTGCTGGTTTTTATTTATTCGCCTTCTGTCACGGCGCGCGGAAAAATTGCGGGCAATGAAAGAGACGCGTGTTATCCGGTTGTCGCGCTGAAAAACAATGATTTTTTTCCGGCGCTGCTCAAGGCAATAGATGAGGCGCGCGAAGAAATATTTGTTTCCATGTTTTCTTTTAGGGCCGGCGTGCATAAACGAAGTTACCCCGACCGCGTTGTCGCGCACCTGGGCCGGGCGGCCCAAAGAGGAGTCAAGGTAACGGTTATCCTGGAAGATACCGGAAAAAAATCCGATGAACTTACGTTACAGAACCGTCAAACGAAAAAACTTCTTGAAGATCAGGGAATATTTGTTTATGGGGATTCACCGAAAAAGACAACGCATACCAAGCTGATCGTCATTGATCAGCGGCTGGTTATTCTGGGAAGCCACAATCTGACGCAGTCAGCTCTTAAGTATAATAATGAAATATCTTTGCTGGTGGAAAATCACGAGTTGGCCCGCGAGATTCGCGAATATATGCTGGCTATTATAAAGGAGGCAAAATGAAAAATCGCAAAATTCTTTTTCGCGTGGCTATCCTTTTCTTGGCGCTTTTCCTTGCCTGCTGCGCCAGGCCGCAAGTAGTGGTTAAGGAGCCTAGCGCGCCCGCGACGGAAGAAATAACTCCGAAGCCCCCGGATAGCGAGCGGCCTCTGCTCGCGCCGTTTGTCCGTGAAGTTAACCGTTTTGCCATTGGTTGTGTTTTGCCTTTATCCGGGCCGCACGCCGAAGTTGGCGGCAAATCTTTGGAGGCGATTTTATTGGCGGCGGGGATTTTTGAGACAAGAAACAAATCTCCATGGAAAATTATCGCTCAGGATTCGCGCGGCAATCCGGAACAGACAAAAGCGGCCATAGAATATCTGGCCGAAAAGGAGAATGTCATCGCGATCATTGCCGTGGCCGGCGCGACGGAAGCGCCGGATGCGGCGCGCGAAGCCGAGAGATGGCAGGTTCCTCTTATTTTAATCACTTCACGCGAAGGAGTTTCGCTCAGTAGCGAATATGTATTCCAGCATTTCCTGACGCCGCCCCAGCAGGTGCGGGCTATTGTGTCCTACGCGGTAAATAATATGAACAGCGCGATTTTTTCCGCCCTGTATCCGGCGGATGAATACGGCGAAGAAATGATGCGCGTTGGAGGCAGGTTGGAAAAAATGGTGCCCTACGGCGTCAACAAAACTGATTTTACGGAAGAAATAAACAAGCTGACCGGCAATCAAATATATTTAGCCCGAAAAACAACGAAAAAAACCGAGCCAAAGAAAAAAATCTCTCTGGAC
Organism: Deltaproteobacteria bacterium; assembly: GCA_037446735.1. Lineage (GTDB taxonomy): Bacteria > Desulfobacterota > Syntrophia > Syntrophales > Smithellaceae > UBA4810. Next base: position 8,413 of record JBBIHZ010000021.1, on the reverse strand, counting down.
TTTGAAGCTCTTTTTATTCCCGACTCCTATCGTCGGGTGCAGATGATCAGCTCCCAGCTCGCTTTTTACGATGTGCGGGATATTAAGCTGATGGGCACTAGTCTTTGGAGTTCGCCGTATTTATTGAAAAGAGGCGCGGAGTATCTGGAAGGCGCGGTTTTTGCCGACAGTTTTTTCCCCTATACTTTTTACCGAGAAGCGAATGACTTTGTGGATATTTTCTACACCGCCTACGGCCGCGACCCGGAGAATATTGAAGCGCTCGCTTATGACACGGCGGGGATTGTTTGCAGTACCATCGAAAAGAAAGATATCCGAACCAGGCAACAGTTAATTACTTCTTTGGTGAACATGGAAGCGTATCATGGCGCCACGGGAGCCACCTCTTTCGGTTATGATCGCGTCTCCCAGAAAACCCCGTTCATCCTAAAAATAAAAAACGGCAAACTGGAACAGGTAAAATAAAAGAGCGAAAGGCCAAAAGCTGAAAGCCCAAAGGTATATTGAAGATGTTTTTGCTGACCAATGATGACGGAATTTACGCTAAGGGCTTAAGCTCCCTTTGCGAAGAATTGTCACAGGACGCGCAGTGCCTGATTGTTGCTCCGGAAATCGAACAGAGCGCCGTGGGACACGCGGTAACCATTTTCCGTCCGCTGACGGTGCGCCGCGCGACGAAAAACAATAATTTTTTAGGTTACGCGGTGTACGGCACGCCGGCCGATTGTGTGAAAATCGGCGTGAAGGAATTGGCGCAACAGCCGGTTGACTTGGTAGTTTCCGGCATTAACCGTGGTTCCAACGCCGGGATCAACGTGATTTATTCCGGAACTGTTTCCGCGGCCACCGAAGCGGCGATTATGGGCATTCCTTCCCTGGCGGTTTCCCTCGATACGCATAAAGAGGCGGATTTTGCTTACGCGGCGAAAATCGCCCGCAGAATGGCTCGGCTGATTTTGAGCAATCCGCATCTGCGCGGCAGCGCCGTTAACGTGAATGTTCCCTGCCTGCCGGAAGATAAAATAAAAGGCGTGGTTGTGGTGAGGCAGGGCAGGGGAAACGTTATGGAATCTTTTGAAAAACGCGTGGACCCCAGAGAAAACACTTACTACTGGGTTTCCGGGCAGTACAAATCAGGCGCGGATCAGGCGGACACTGATGTTCAGGCGCTAGCCGCGGGTTATGTAACTGTCACGCCGATACAGTATGATTTAACAAGATATGATCTGCTCGACTTTCTCCAGCAGGCGGTAAAGAAAGACGGCCTGTAATATCATTTGGCTGAAAATTCAGCGTGTCAGCAATACGGGAACCGAACTTTTTTGAATGACCTGCGAGGTCGTGCTCCCCATGAGCAGCGCGCGCAGACGGTTATGGCCGAACGCCCCCATCGCCAATAACTCTACCGCGCCTTCCTTGATGTATTTGATTATTTCTTCCGCTTCCTTTTCCTTACCCTGCATGATTATCACATCGGCGTCTATAGTCTGGTCTTCCAGCATGCTTTCCACTTCGCCGGAAAGCGCGGCGGTTTTTTGCTCATCCGCGGATATAATGATCGTCGTCAGCGGCCAGGCCGTTTTATTCGCCAGGCGCAAAGAAAAGCGAAGAGCTTTCTTTGCCGGCTCGCTGCCGTCATACGCTACAGCCATGCTTTCTATTTCGAGGTAATTTTCGGGTGTAACTATGACCGGTTTGCCGGAATTGCGGACAACCGCTTCGGCCACCGAGCCCAACAGCCCCCCTCCGCGGAGATGAAAGTGTTCGCCTTTTTTGGCCATGATGATCAAATCGGTTTCCCGGCCTTCTTCGATAATGGCCGGGCCTATTTTCCCGATGATTTTTTTTGTCTGAGCGCTGAGGCCAGACTGACGGCAGCGCTGCTGAAAATCCTTTAAAATAAAATCAGCTTTTTCGTTAAGGGAAGTTTCAATGGCTTCAAAAAATCCGTCGTAAGGGGGCATACCTACGGAGCCGGAAATATCCGTCAGCACGGGTCCCTGAATCAGATTGGCATCCAGAACATAAAGACCGGTTATGACCGCGTCGAGTTTTTTGGCGATATAAATTCCGTAGTCCAGCGCGTTAAAGCTGTTGGCGGATCCATCAACAGGGATAAGGATTTTGCCGGTCATATTTTTCCTTCTCCTGTGCGTATTTTATTTGTTGCTTTTGTCAAAATTAGCCAGGTCTTTAAGCAGGCCGGCAATGTCTTTTTCTTCCCAAACACCTTCACCGTTTTCTTTTTCCGTCTCTTCTGCAGCGCTGGTTTCGTCAGCGGCAGAATAAAATTTTCCCACCAGGTTGCCGCTTTTATAGGTTGCCTGTTCTTTAATCTGGCCGTTTTTCAGGTAAGCAATATATTCTCCGTGTCGCTTGTCATTTAAAAAACATCCTTTTTCTTTAATCTGGCCGCCTTTGTAGAAACTGATATATTCACCGTCAAACTTTCCGTCTTTGAAATTTTCCTCTTCTTTTAACTCACCCGTTTTATAATAGCGGCGGTAGCGGCCGTGCAGTTTTCCGGCTTTATAGTTTTCCTCTTCCCGGACATGGCCATTTTCATAATAGCAGATGTATGGTCCTTCCATTTTGTCGTTTTCAAAACGCACCTGCTCTCTTATCTGGCCGTTGGCGTAGTAATTAGCCGCGTCGCCATGCTTTTTGCCGCGCACAAAGTGTAAGCGCGCCATGATCTGACCGCTGTTATAATACGAAATATATTCACCATGCAATTTTCCTTCCAGTAGATATTTTTTTTCTTTAGTATATCCGCCGGGGGAATAAGTTATTTTTTCTTGCGGCTGCGCGTTTAATTTACTCATATGTTTTAATGCAGAAAAGACGTCAACATCGGATATTATTTGTTTTTAAGGCATAAAGTACTATAATTCTTCTTGCTATTGTTTAAAAATTTTTTCCGCCACTAATGTTTATTGCCGGGGAGTCATTCAATCTAGTATTTTTTAAACAATCCGCGGTTATATTGCAATAAAAAACAAGCGTCCGATTTGCTTTATTTATTTGTTAAAAAAGAGCTATTATCGTTTGACAGAACGCCATTATTTCTTATAATAGCACATCATTTTATAAAAGGCTTATTTAATGTTAATTTCCAACTTCGACATAAGCAAGGTGGCCATCATCGGGCCCGGCCGCCTCGGCACCTCTTTTGCCTACAAGCTCGGTCGCGATAAAAAACGCGTTACCATGTACTATCATGACGCGGAAGTCTGCAAGGCGATTAACAGGGACCATTTAAATCCGCTGCATCTCACCAAGGATCTCGCCGATCGCCTGGGCGGCATGGAAAACGTCCCGCAGTTGTCGCCCACCGTT
>JBBIHZ010000021.1:0-5055 GCA_037446735.1 Deltaproteobacteria bacterium | reverse complement strand
AAACAATGATTTCATCATTATCACCGTGACGATGAATCGCCTGACGGAACTGCTCAATTACATGAAGCCGCTGATTGAAAAGAAGGCGGGATACACCTGTCTGATTTCTCCCATCAAAGGCCTGGTCTCCGACGAAATACGCAAAGAGCTTGTCACGCCTTCGCAGATGATCAATTATAATTTATCAAAAATAAAACATAAGTACGAAATCGTCTGTATCGGCGGCCCCTTTTTTGACGTTGACCTGGCGCTGGGCAATCCGATTTGCCTTACCGTGGCCGGCAAGAAAAAAAGCGCCAATATGGTGAGGGAATATTTTCTTAAATTTAACAGGCGGGAACTGAACACCTATTATAATTTCGACATTGTGGGAGTGGAGGCGTGCGGCGCGCTGAAAAATATCGTCGCCAATATCAAAGGCGTGGCGGACTGTCTGGATCTGGGCAGCTCCATGCCGGGAACGCTTTTTGCGCGTGCCGGCGTGGAAATCCGTTCGCTTTCCCGAATTCTCGGCGGACACTTTCAGGCGTTTCACAGCCAGGCGGGTGTGGGCGACCTGTATGTGACCACCTCATCAATTGCCAGCAAGAATTACCGCTACGGCAGATATTTTTATGAACTTTACTCAGGCAATCCAATTGAAACAAACTTGCGCGTCCTGGAAAGAATTGACGGCATGCCGGAAGGGCCCAATACAATAAGAAACGTCCATAAATACCTGGAAAAGAAAAATATGTATAGCCCGCTGTTTACCTGCGCCTACAAGCTTTTTAACGAAGCCGGTCAAAAAAACAAAATAAAAGATATGGTCATTCACGCCTGTCAGTACGACAAACGAACCAAGGAATACATCGGGCCTCTGTCGCGGTTTATGTACCGCATACTTCCCAATTATTGGTACCGCCGCGATAAAGAAATTTTCCTGTAAAAGAAATAAAAAATGGAAAAAATCAAACTGGGAATAAGCGCCTGCCTGCTAGGCGAAAATGTTCGGTATGACGGCGGGCATAAGCTAGACAGATTCCTCAAGGAAACACTGGGACAGTATGTGGAATATCTGGCCGTCTGTCCGGAAGTCGAGTGTGGCCTAGGCGTTCCCCGCGAATCCATGCATCTGGAAGGAGAGCCCAGAAAAGAGCGTCTGTTGACCACCCGCACGAGGGTGGACATGACCAAACGCATGGTAAACTGGGCGCAAAAGCGCGTCCGTGAACTGGAAAAAGAAGACCTCTGCGGCTTTATTTTCAAAAGTGATTCACCATCAAGCGGCATGGAAAGGGTGAAAATTTACAACGAAAATAAGATGCCCGTAAAACAGGGCGTGGGAATCTTTGCCCGTATTTTTATGGGGCATTTTCCGCTGTTGCCGGCGGAAGACGAAGGACGGCTTCATGATCCTGAATTGCGGGAAAATTTTATTGAAAGAATATTTACCCTAAAGAGGTGGCGGGAATCCCTACGGGAAAAGAAAAGCGGCAAAGCCCTGGTTGAATTTCACGCCGGGCACAAGTTTTTGATTCTGGCGCACAGCGCAAAGCATTATCAGCTCATGGGGCGGCTTGTTGCTGGGCAGAAAAGTATGCCCATGACGGAAATGCGCGCGAGGTATCAAGAGTTGTTATTGGAAGCCATGTCTCTGAAGGCTACGCCCAAAAAGCACGCAAATGTTTTGCAGCACATGATGGGTTATTTTAAAAAGCAGCTTTCCGCCGATGAAAAAAAGGAGCTGCTGGATATAATTGACAAATATCAGAAAGGTTATGTGCCGCTTGTTGTTCCTGTTTCTCTGATTGGTCATTATGTCCGCAAATACAATGAACCTTATCTTAAAGCTCAGGCATATTTAAACCCGCATCCTTTTGAGCTCAAACTGCGCAATCATGTTTAGAATCCTTTTGTCGCTAAATAATTGACCTTGACAATTATTTATTTGCTGTGCTACGAAATCTACCATCAAGAATAATTTGAGAAAAATATGTCGGCAAATTATTTAAACAACTGGTGGTGGCAGATAGAAAATATCTGCCCATAAGCTCGGACAAAAAGTGAGTATGGGCGGGGAGGCCCCTTCCCATGACTCCGGAAAATAAAATCAAATGCCATGGGAAAATAATCCATGGCATTTTTTTTGGCAGCATTTTTCAAATAAATTTGGAAGGAGAGAACATATGGATCAGGTTAAAGTATTTTTAGATGATAGTGAGATACCCAAGCAGTGGTATAATATCGTCGCGGATATGCCCACCCCGATGAGTCCGCCCTTGCATCCGGGGACGGGACAGCCGGTTACTCCCGATGACATGTCGGCCATTTTTCCCATGAATATCATTGAGCAGGAAGCATCCAGCCAGCGCTGGATCGATATTCCCGAAGAAGTTTTGCAAAAATATCTGTTGTGGCGCCCCTCTCCTTTGTATCGCGCGCTCAACTTCGAAAAACTTCTGAATTGCCCGGTGAAGATTTATTACAAGCACGAAGGTGTGAGCCCAGCTGGTTCGCATAAACCAAACGCGGCGATACCGATGGCATATTACAATAAAGTTGCCGGAACAAAACGCATCACCACGGAAACCGGCGCGGGCCAGTGGGGCAGCGCTCTTTCCATGGCCTGCCAGATGTTCGGACTTCCCTGCCGGGTATACATGGTGAAAATCAGCTATGAACAAAAGCCTTATCGGCGACTGATGATGAATACTTGGGGCGCCGAATGCATACCCTCTCCCAGCAATCTGACGCAGGCCGGCCGCAATGTTTTGGCCGAGCATCCTGATTCTCCCGGCAGCTTGGGCATCGCCATCAGCGAGGCAATTGAAGACGCCGTCACCACTCCCAACACGAAGTACGCGTTGGGCAGCGTGCTCAATCACGTGCTCCTTTATCAGTCGATCATAGGCCTGGAAGCCCAGAAACAGCTTAAAAAAATCGGGGTTTATCCAGACGTGGTCATGGGTTGCTGCGGTGGCGGCAGCAACTTTGCCGGTGTCGCCATGCCGTTTGTCTGCGATAAAATCAACGGTAAAAAAGTGAAAGTAGTTGGCGCCGAGCCTTCTTCCTGCCCCAGCATGACGAAGGGACCTTTCGCTTATGACTTCGGAGATCTGGCCAAATCAACGCCGCTTTTGCCGATGTACACGCTGGGACATGATTACATTCCTGCGCCGATTCACGCGGGTGGATTGCGTTATCACGGCATGGCGCCGATCGTCAGTCATCTGGTGAAGGAAAAAATTATCGAAGCCAGAGCTTATGACCAGCTCAAGACTTTTGACGCCGGTGTCAAATGGGCGCGTTCGGAAGGTTTTATTCCGGCGCCGGAAACAAATCATGTGCTGGCGGCTGTTGTTGACGAGGCTATGCGCGCCAAGGAGGAAGGCAAGGAAAAAGTCATTCTCTTTAACTGGAGCGGACACGGCCTGGTGGATCTGGCCGCGTACGACGCTTATCTGTCGGGAAAACTTCAGGCATATGAGTTGCCGGATGAAGAGATACAAAAGGCTCTTTTAGCCATTAAGGATTTCCCGAAACCATAGACATTGACCGTGAATCATCAAAAAGCCGTCAGGAAAACAAAGTTCTTGACGGCTTTTCTTTTTTTCGCCAAGCTTTTTCATCATGAAAACCGAGCATGATAAAAAAATGATCCGTTGCCCGAAACTGGGTGACGAAATGACTTTTTCCTATTGCCTGCGGGAAGCAGGCGATTTGCCGTGCGCGAGGATTGCCGCCTGTTGGGAGGCGGTTTTTGACGTAACGGAGGTTCTCAAGCGCGCATTAACGGCTGCTCAATGGAGCCGTTTTGTTGGCGCTAAGCCAAAGGAGAAGGTTTTGACATTAGTTGAGCTTATTGAACAGGCCAAGAGGCAAAAATGAAAGCCATGGATTTATTCGGTATGATGACTGGCGGTGATGCCCGAGAAAAAGCGCCATTGGCGGAAAAAATGAGGCCGCAAAATCTTTCTGAATATGTCGGCCAGCCGCATCTGACGGGCGAAGGGTGCCTGTTGAGGCGCGCGTTGGAAGAAGATAGGTTGTTTTCCATGATTTTCTGGGGGCCGCCCGGTTCCGGAAAAACGACTCTGGCCAGGGTTCTGGCCGTGGAGACCAAATCGAAATTTGTCAGTTTCTCGGCGGTGCTTTCCGGCGTAAAAGAAATCCGCACGGTCATCGAGGAAGCAAAACAGCTGCAGGACGAAAAAAACAGGAAGCTGATTCTCTTTGTCGACGAAATTCACCGCTTCAATAAGGCCCAGCAGGACGCTTTTCTGCCGCATGTGGAAAGCGGTCTAATCACATTAATCGGGGCGACCACGGAGAATCCTTCTTTTGAAATTATTGCCCCGCTTTTATCCCGCGCGCGGGTGTTGGTTTTAAAGCCGTTTTCCGAGGAAGATCTTATGACAATGGTCGAGCGAGCCCTTAAGGACGACAAAAAAGGACTGGGAAAATATGCGGTAAAGATGGATGAAAAGACCATTCGCTATCTTGTCCGTCTTGCCGATGGAGATGCGCGCAGCGCCTTGAATAATCTGGAGGCGGTTGTTTCAATGGTGCAGAATCTTCCCGTGGAAAAAAGAAACGTCACACAGGATTCCGCTCGTGAAGCGTTGCAGAAGAAGGCGTTGTTATATGACAAGAATGGGGAGGAACATTACAATCTAATTTCCGCTTTTCATAAAAGTCTGCGCGGCAGCGATCCCGATGCCGCTTTGTATTGGCTGGGCAGGATGCTTTCCGCCGGTGAGGATCCTCTTTATATTGCCCGCCGCATGATCCGCTTTGCCTCGGAAGATGTGGGTATGGGCGACCCGCAGGCGCTGGTCGTTTGTGTGGCAGCGCAGCAGGCGTATCACTTTATCGGACTTCCGGAGGGAGAATTGGCCTTGGCTCAGGCAGCCGTTTATCTGGCCACGGCTCCGAAAAGCAACGCGCTCTATGCCGGATTGGGCATGGTGAAAGATGAAATAAAACAGACAGGATACCTGCCCGTGCCGTTGCATATACGCAACGCGCCCACTCAATTGATGAAAAAACTCGATTATAGCAAAGATTATAAAT
>JBBIHZ010000020.1:0-14943 GCA_037446735.1 Deltaproteobacteria bacterium | reverse complement strand
TGATTGGTCTGGCCGGGTTATATTTTGAATTTTCCAATCCCGGCGCGATTTTACCCGGCGTCATCGGCGGCATATCGCTTCTGATGGCTTTTTTTGGCCTGGCCACTTTGCCGGTCAACTACACGGGGATTCTGCTGATACTTTTCGGCATCATATTATTTATTGCGGAGATAAAAGTTATGAGTAACGGTCTTTTGACCGTCGGAGGCATTATTTCCCTGGCGATGGGCTCGCTGATTTTGTTCGAAACGCCGGAGCCGGCGTTGCGCATATCGCTGAGTGTTTTCATTCCCGCACTGCTTTTGATATCCGGTTTTTTCATCGTGGTTATCTGGATGGCGGTGAAAGCGCAGATGCGCAGGCATTATACCGGCGCGGAGGCGATGGTGGAAGGCCAGGGCGATGCGGTTACGGATATCGCCGATGAGGGAAGAGTCTTCTTTCAGGGTGAATACTGGAGCGCGCAGAGCAAAAAGCCGATACCTAAGGGAGCAAAAATAAAAATTCTCAAAGTGGAAGGCATGAAGCTGACCGTAGAGGAAATAAAGAAGGAAATATAAAAAAATATAAAGGGAGGAAAACAAAATGTTTGGAGCAGTTTCTACACCATTAATTCTTATCATCGGTTTGGTGCTCGCCTTTTTGTTCGCGGCGATTAAGGTATTAAATGAATATGAAAGGGCGGTTATTTTCAGATTGGGGCGCATCAGAGACGTCAAGGGCCCTGGCTTGATTATTTTGATTCCGGTCATCGACCGCATGGTTAAGGTGGATATGCGCGTGATTACCATGGATGTGCCGCCGCAGGATGTCATTACAAAGGATAACGTTTCCATCAAAGTGAATGCGGTTATCTATTTTCGTGTTATGGATCCAAACGCAGCAGTGACAAATGTGGAAAATTATCTTTATGCGACATCCCAGCTTGCCCAAACCACGTTGCGCAGTGTTTGCGGCCAGGTGGAGCTCGATGAAATTCTTTCTGAGCGGGAAAAGATTAATCTGGAATTGCAGACGTTTTTAGACCGCAGCACTGACCCCTGGGGCGTTAAAGTTTCTCTCGTAGAAGTAAAACATATTGATTTGCCCGAAGAAATGAAGCGCGCGATGGCCAAGCAGGCGGAAGCGGAAAGAGAAAGAAGGGCAAAAGTCATCAGCGCCGAAGGTGAATTCCAGGCCGCGCAGAAGCTGATTGAAGCCGCCGCATTGATGGCCACGCAGCCGATATCAGTGCAGCTGCGCTATCTGCAGACGCTGAATCAGATCGCGTCGGAAAACAATTCCACGACGGTGTTCCCCGTACCGATTGATCTGTTCAAGCCATTTTTGAAATAACGGATGAAAATCAATATTGATGAAGAGGCCGGATTTATCATCCGGCCTCTTAGGTAAATAAAATTGAGGAGTTTTTTATGGCGAAGACAAAGCAAACTGTTCTTATTGGCGGCATGATTTTAATTACTTTGGGCGTATTGCTGTATCTGTCAAAAACAGGAGTTTATTCTTTAGGCCAGACCTGGCCGGTGCTACTGATTGTTGTCGGCATCGGCACCTTGATTCAGAAATTCACGGACGTCGGCGGCTGGTTTATTACCGTGGTCGGGGCTGTTTTTTTCATTCACGAGACTCACGGTCTGCAGCTTTATAAATATTCACAGTATATTCTGCCGGCCATTTTGATTCTTTTGGGAATATTTGTCCTGTTAAAACGCCGCAGTAAAAGCGATAATTAGCTGTTATAAATTAACTATTTAAAGCATTGGCTCGCCGATTTACCAAGCTTGCCAAGGTTATATCGAGTTGTTTTCATCATTGGCGGTAGTTATTATGCCGCTGTTTTTTTCAGCCGCAACATAGTATGGATTTAGAGGAGAAATATTATGGCTATTTCCCGAAAAATTAAGGCGTCTCTTTCCAAGTCATCGATGATCAGAAAGATGTTTGAAGAGGGCGCCGCGATGAAAAAAAAATACGGCGCTAATAAAGTTTACGATTTCAGCCTGGGCAATCCCAATGTGGAACCGCCGGAGCTCTTTAAAAAAGAGCTGATTAATGTCGCGGCGGAAAATATTCCTCTCAAGCACGGTTACGCTCCCAATGCGGGTTTTGCCGAAACGCGGCAGGCGATTGCCGAAAAGGCAAATAAGACATACGGCCTTAAGCTTACAGCCGATAACGTGGTCATGTCCTGCGGCGCGGCGGGTGCGCTCAACGTGATTTTCAAATCGCTTTTGGATCCGGGTGATGAAGTTATTGTGCCCATGCCTTATTTTGTCGAATACCCGTTTTATATTGATAATTACCGCGGCGTGGTCAAATTTGTGAAGACCAACGATGATTTTTCCTTAAATATAGATGCGATTGAAGAGGCGATAAACGAAAACACCAAAGCAATTCTGATCAATACGCCCAATAATCCCACGGGCAAGGTGTACAGCGAAAAAAATATCATTGATCTTGCCGAACTGCTCAATCGCAAAGGCGCGGAATTGCTCAAATCTCTTTATCTGATTTCCGACGAGCCGTACAATGAAATAGTCTATGACGGAATTACCGTTCCAGGAATTTTGAAAGCGTACAAAAACGCGATTGTGGCTTATTCTTATTCAAAAACTTTATCGCTTCCGGGCGAAAGAATAGGTTATATCGCCGTAAATCCGGAAATCGACAACAGCGCTGATTTATTAAACGCCTTTATCATGTGCACGCGTATCCTGGGCTTTGTTCACGCCCCCGCTCTGATGCAGAGAGTGGTGGCCCGCGTGCAGGATGCCAGAGTGGACATCGCTGTTTATCAGAAAAAACGTGATTTGCTCTGCGATGGCCTGGCCAAGGCCGGATATAGATTCACCAAACCGCAGGGTGCTTTTTATCTGTTTGCACAAAGCCCCATTTCCGATGACGTGGAATTTGTGAAAGTTCTGCTCAAGAAAAATATTCTTGCCGTGCCGGGCAGCGGCTTTGGCGGCCCCGGCTGGTTCCGCATCGCCTATTGCGTGGATGACGCGACAATCATCAATTCTTTGCCCGGATTTGCCGAGGCGATTAAAGAGGTATCATGAAATCGAATGACCAAGATAAGGAAAGGAATCCCTCAATGCTGATGCGCGAAATTTCAAAAGTGCTGTCAATAATATTTTTAATTGCCTGCTGCGTATTACTTATTAATTCCTTTTCGGATGCGGATGATAAAAAACCCCAGCAGGCGAAAGTGCCGGAATGGGAATTGTTTGAAAAAGGCAACAGCTTGTTTATGTCCGGTAAATATCAAGACGCGATCGGCGTGTATACAAAGGCGATTGAATTAAATCCGAAAGTCGCCCTGTTTTACAACAACCGGGGATACGCTTACCGTCATCTGGAAAACTTCAAAAAGGCCATCGAAGATTATAATAAAGCGATTGCTCTCGATCCGGCGTATGCCGGCGCGTATAACAACCGCGGCATTGCCTACGGAAAGCTGGGCAACCACGCGCAGGAAATTGCCGATTACAATAAAGCCACTGGATCCGGATGACGCGGTGGTTTATTACGACCGTGGCATCGCCCACGGGAAAATCGGTCGCTATCAGCAGGAGCTGGCGGATTACAACAAGGCGCTGCAGCTTGATCCGAAACTCACCGCGGTTTATTACAAGCGCGCGGCCACTCATTGCAAGTTGGGCAACTTTTATCAGGCCATCGCGGATTTCGATAAAGCCATAGAAATTAACCCGAAAGACGCCGACGCTTATTATAACCGCGGGGTCGCCTACGGCCGCACGGGAAATTACAATAAAGAACTGGAGGATATTAAAAGAGCCGCCCGCTTGGGGCATGCGGGCGCGCGGCAACTGTTAAGAAAGCAGGGGATGGATTGGTAAGCATCGGGTACGCAATCGCCGCAAATACTTTTAACTGGCTTAATAAAAATAATTATGAAATGCAAATTCCCCAAAATTAATACTTTAACAATATTGATTGCGATTTCATTTTCATTATCAGTGCCTGCGGTTGTCCATGGCGCTTTTTATAGCTGCACGGACAAGGAAGGCAATGAAATTTTGTCCGATCATCCCAAACAGGGGTTTGCCTGCAAGCAATTACAAGGATACGAAGAAGAAAAAAGCACAGGTGAGGGGAGACAGGGTAAGAGGGATATTCAATCCTTAAGAGATGAGCGAACGACAAAAATTACCGTACAGCGCAACCGCGTGGTAGTCCCCGCGACAATTATTTATAGGGGCAATGAAGTCGAAATAAAATTTGTCATGGATACCGGTGCGGAAGGAACGACCATCAGCACGGATATTGCGGATCAGCTATACATAAACCTCTATAAAGCCCCCAAAGCAAAAGCCAGAGTTGTCGGCGGCGGCATCATTGATGTAAGCGTGGTCAAGATTGACGCGCTGACGATAGGCCCGCACACCATCCGTGATTATCATATCGCGGTCGTCCCGCAGGAGGGCGATGCGGTAAGCTACGACGGGCTTCTGGGCATGGATATTTTAGGAAAATTTTCCTTCCACGTGGATATGAAAAATCAGGTTATAATCTGGAAGTAGGATATATTAATATAAATCTTTAAATCGATAAAGATATGCTTCTTAATATTTAACGCCGAAATTCCTGAACTCGCCTGTATAGGGCTGGTTATTAATAATAACTTCCTGCACTCGTGCCGCGGGTGGGCCGTGCTGGCACCAGGCAAGCATTTTATCCACGTTCGCGTCTTCGCCTTCAAAGACAGCTTCCACGCGTCCGTCGTGCAGATTGCGCACCCAACCGGTAAGCTTTAAACCTGTCGCGGCGCGTTGCGTTTCCGCGCGGAAAAATACTCCTTGGACCCTACCGGAGATTATGACGTGAACTCTTTTCATGAGAAATTACCGTCCGACCAATTTCCAAAATTCATCTTCGCCGATAATCTTGATCCCGAAGGCTTTTGCCTTGTCCAGTTTTGAGCCGGGGTCAGCGCCCGCCACGACATAAGTAGTTTTTTTGGTGACGCCCGTCTGGACTGTGCCGCCTAAATTCTCAACAATATCCTTGGCGTCGTTTCGCCCCAAACTCGCAAGCGCGCCGGTGAAAACGAAAGATTTTCCCACGAGCGGCGCGTTGCGGGAAGGTTCTTTCTTTTGCGGAGTTACTCCCGCTTTGGCAAACTTTTTCATTACCGCTTTGTTTTTCGGTTCGTGGAAAAATTCCACGATGCTCGCGGCGATTTCAGGGCCGATTTCATTAACGGCGGTTAAATCTTCAATTTCCGCGTACATGAGATTTTCGATGCTGCCGAAATGCTCGGCCAGCAGTTTCGCCGTGCGCTCGCCGACATGCCTGATGCCGAGGGCGTAAATGAATTTATCCAGCGGCGGATTTTTGGCGCGCGCGATGGAATCGATAAGATTTTGCGCGGATTTTTCCGCCTGGCGATCAAGCGCAAGCAACTTTTCCTTGGTTAAGAAATAAAGGTCGGCCGGATCGGCGATTAATTTTGCGTCAAAAAGCTGCGCGGATAATTTTTCTCCCAAGCCTTCGATGTCCATGGCGCCGCGCGAGGCAAAATGTCTGATATGTTCCTTTAACTGCGCCGGGCAGGAAATATTAACACAGCGGTGCGCGACTTCTCCTTCAAAACGGACCACTTCCGCGCCGCATTCCGGGCAGTTTGCTGGAATTTTGAATTTCTTCTCTTTGCCTGTTCTTTTTTCTAAAATGACCTTGACTACTTCCGGAATAACATCACCGGCGCGCTGGATGACTACCGTGTCGCCGACGCGGATGTCTTTTTTGTTGATTTCGTCTTCGTTGTGCAGTGTGGCTCGGCTAACCATCACGCCGCCCACATTTACCGGTTGCATCACGGCTACCGGCGTCAGCGTGCCCATGCGACCTACTTGTATAATAATCTCTTTGATTATTGTTGTTGCCTGTTGCGCGGGAAATTTGCAGGCCAGCGCCCAGCGCGGGTTGCGCGCGATATTGCCCAAAGCATTTTGCAGGGACAAGTTGTCGACTTTCAGCACCACGCCGTCAATATCGTAGGGAAGGGTGTGCCTGATCTCGCCGATGCGCTTGAAATATTCAATGCAGGCATTGATACCCTCGCACCGCTGGGTTAAGCTGTTTACCGGAAACCCCCAGCGCTTAAGCGCCTGCAGCACTTCCCAGTGGGTGGAAAAATTTATTCCCCTCGTATTGCTTATTCCATAGAGAAAGATGACCAAGGGGCGCTTGGCGGTGATTTTAGAATCAAGCTGCCGCAAAGAACCAGCCGCGGCATTGCGCGGATTGGCAAATGGTTCTTCGCCTTCTTCTATGCGGCGGCGGTTTAATTTTTCAAAAGGTTCTTTTTCCATGTAAACTTCGCCGCGTATTTCCATAAAATCAGGGAAGGGTGTTTGCCCTGCTTTTTTGATTTTGAGCGGCAACGAGGAAATTGTTTTCAGATTTTGTGTCACATCTTCACCGGTTGTACCGTCGCCGCGCGTGGCGCCTCCGGTGAAAATACCGTTTTCATAAATAAGGTTGACAGCCAGGCCGTCCAGTTTCGGCTCGGCAACGTAAGCAATCTCAGAAACGTCCGCTAACCGTTTAAGCCGTCGGTCAAAATCGATAATCTCTTCTTCAGAAAAAGCATTGGCCAGGCTGAGCATGGCCGAAGGATGAGAAAAAGAAGCGAATTTGGCCAGCGGCGCCGCCCCGACACGCTGGGTGGGGGACGAGGCGATGTCCTCATCCGGGTATTGTTTTTCCAACTCCTGCAGTTCGCGCATGAGCCTGTCGTATTCGGCATCGGATATTTCCGGCGCGTCCTGCTGATAATATTTTTGATTATGATATTCAATTATCCGACGCAGTTCGATAATTCTTTTATGGGCGCTGTTTTTATCCATCATTTAACCAGTTTTAAATCGGGTTTGGCGCGGCGCGTCGGCGCGTGAGCTTTTTGCTCCGGCGTATTTCTCTTTAAAATATGATCGTTGAAAACATTGTTTTTTACGCGCACGGAATTAATGATGGAAAAGATGATAAAATCCTTTTCCCATGTGATAGAGGGGGTAAAATTTTGCGCCCTGGTTTTATATTTTTCCCAAAGCGCGCTCAAAGAGGCCTCGTCCATCCCCAGTATCGTTTGCGCGATTTTGTTTAAGGATTCTTCCAGTTTATTCATGTTATTCATGGCGCAAATATTAGCGGCAGTCGTGGTTAAAGTCAAATTAAAACCTTTTTTCCTCGCAAATAAAGCTTGTATTTTTTAAGGGTTATGGCTAATAAAGAAACCGTGAGCGAAAGAAAAAAGATCAGAGTCGGGGTTATTTCCGACACGCACCTGGACGGTTTTGACGATCAGCTAAAAAACGTTATCACGCGCCAATTTGCCGATGCGGATCTGATTCTTCACGCGGGAGATTTGGTGGATTTGGCGGTGCTGGAAATATTCAGCCCGAAGGAAGTGAAGGCGGTTTGCGGAAATATGGATAACCGCCGGGTGCGGGAAAAACTTCCCGAACAGTTAATGTTTGAAGTCAACGGCTTTAAATTTGGCCTGACACACGGGTGGGGCTCACCCTGGGGACTGGAAGAGAAAATTCTGGCGCGCCTGGGCGATGTAGACTGCGTTATTTACGGGCACACGCATAAGCCCGCGAATTATAAAAAAGATAAAGTGCTTTTTTTTAATCCGGGTTCCGCGGCGCAAAGACGCTTTAACTCATCGCGGACGCTGGGTATTTTGGAAATTGACAAGGAAATAACAGGCAGGATAATTTACATCTAATATTTTATGGAAACGATATTTGCTCCCTGGCGCATGGAATATATTGCCGGCGCGAAAGCCGAAGGATGTGTGTTCTGTAAATGCTCGGTGCGCTGTGACGAGTTTGTCCTTTACGAAGGCGGAAATGTTTTTGTCATGATGAACAGGTATCCGTATGTGAGCGGCCATTTGATGATTATACCCAACCGCCATGTTGGTAAATACGAAGAGCTTACCCAACAGGAAAGAAAAGAAATATTCAATCTGCTGGAAACGGCGCTGAAAGCCCTGCGCGAAGCGATGAATCCTTCCGGTTTCAATATCGGCATGAATATCGGCAAAGCCGCCGGAGCGGGCATTGAAGAGCATATTCATCTGCATGTTATTCCGCGCTGGGAGGGGGACACTAATTTTATGAGTGTGGTTGGCTCTGTGCGAGTGATACCGGAAGACGTGGAGACAACCGCGGCCAAACTTGCCCCGCTTTTTAAGAAATATCATCGGGAGGAATGAAACAAGATGAGAATAGTATATTTGATTTTGACCATAGCATTCGCTTTTTTTATCGTTACTTTTTCGCAAGATAACGCCGCGCCGGTGCACCTGCAGTATTTCTTCCTGAAAAGCAAACTGTTGGATATCGTTGTTCCCGCCTATATGCTCATTTTTGTCGCCTTGCTGATCGGAGTGATCATCACCGGGTTTTTCGGCGTGGTGGAAAGATTCCGCCTCAACCGAACCATCAGTAAACTCAACCGCACGATACGCGCCTTGAGAAAAGAATTGCGCGCCAATGAGCCGCCGCCGATTATCGAGCACCAGCCAAAAACAGATAATGTCTGAAGGCAATGTCTGATTGGCCCAAATTTGTTACCGACGCCACTTTGGGCAAGCTCGCTAAATGGCTGCGGCTTCTGGGATATGACACGCGCGTATATCCGAAAGAAGCGGGCCGGGAACTGCTGCGTCTGGCGCAGGCCGAAAGCAGAATTGTCCTTACGAAAAGAGCCGATATGAGAGAAAGGCAATTCGCGGGCATTCTGCTTTTGCTGACGCAAAATGATGTTGCCTTGCAGCTCAAAGAGGTAATCGAAAAATTTCCCCTGAAAATTGAAAAAAACAAGATGTTTGGCATATGCCTTAAGTGCAATCGTGCGCTGGAACCGGTTGAGGCAACCGAGGTGCGAGAATTGGTTCCGACATATGTTTTTGAGCATTGCCAGGCCTTTAACCGTTGCCTTGGCTGCCGGGGAATTTTCTGGGAGGGCACGCATCAGCGCAATTCCCTCCAGTTTCTGCAAAAACACGGAATTATCTGAAGACTTAACAATAAGAATTTATTTTAAGTTTGGCAGGTATTGTTAAACTGATGCCGTGCATTCCGATGGATCACCCTTGATTTTTTCTATGGCGTGTTTCAATGCCGGCATGACCGCCGTCAGATTTTCGGCGGCGCCCTTGGGGCTTCCCGGAAGGTTGATAATTAGGCAAGTGCCGCGAATGCCGGCGACGGCGCGGGAAATCATCGCATGCGGGGTAATCTTCAGGCTCTCTGAGCGCATGACTTCGGCCATGCCGGGAATCTGTCTTTCGATTACTTCCAGTGTGGCATCAGGGGTGACGTCGCGCGGGCTGACGCCGGTGCCCCCGGTGGTCAGAATAAGGTCAAGTTTATCGCGGTCGGCAAGTTCCTTGATGGCTTTTTTAATTTCTTTTTTTTCATCCGGGACGATCACCGTGCGCGCCGTCTCGATGGACGCATCCGCCAGCATCTTTGCCAACGCCGGCCCGCTCGCATCGGCGCGCAGGCCCTGCGAGGAGCGGTCGCTGACCGTGATAATTCCGGCGCGCATGTTCATCTGCTATTCTTCTTCTTTATCTTTTTTGGCGGCGGCAATTATTTTTTCCGCGATAAATGAGGGAACTTCTTCATAATGAGAGTGGGTATAAGTGAAATTGCCTCTGCCGCTGGTCATCGAGCGCAGATCGGGAGCGTATTTCAATATTTCCGCCAGCGGCACCTGGCCTTTGATTACCTGATTCGCTCCTCTGGTATCCATGCCCTGCACGCGCCCGCGGCGGCTGTTTAAATCGCCGATGACATCGCCCATGTATTCTTCCGGAATTTCGATATCAATGTTAACAATCGGCTCCAGCAAAATAGGCTGGCACTGCATCACGCCTTTTTGAAAAGCCATGGAGCCGGCGATTTTAAAGGCCATTTCCGAGGAATCCACCGTATGGAAAGAGCCGTCCACCAGAGATATTTTGAAATCGACCACCGGATATCCTGCCAGAACGCCCTTTGCGGCCGCTTCCACAATGCCTTTTTCCACGGCCGGACGATATTGGCCGGGAATAACGCCACCGACAATTTTATCGGCAAATTCAAATCCCGCGCCGCGCGGCAACGGTTCAATGTCAATCCAACAGTCACCAAACTGGCCGCGGCCACCGGACTGTTTCTTATATTTGCCCTGCACGTTCGTTTTGCCCTTGATGGTTTCCTTATATGGTACTTTCGGCGTATGCAGGTTTACTTCCACGCCGAATTTTCTTTTCATTTTCTCAATATTGACTTCGATATGCACCTGTCCCATGCCGGAGAGAATCATTTCTTTGGTCTGGGCGTCGCGTGAGAAAACGATAGTCGGGTCTTCTTCCGTTAGGCGATGCAGGGAAGAGGCGATTTTTTCCTCGTCGCCGCGCGATTTGGGCTCGATGGCGAAAGACATAATCGGCGGCGGCACTTCAACCTTAACAAAGATAATCGGCGTTTTTTCATTGCACAAGGTGTCGCCGGTTACCGTTTCTTTCAGCTTGGCCACACCCGCGATATCGCCAGGAATGAGCACTTCGGCCGGTTTCTGATTTTTACCTTCCAGGAAAAAGACGTTGCCGAATTTTTCCGTCACCTTTTTGGTGGAATTGAAAATGCCCGAATCGGGATTAAGTTTGCCGGAATAAACACGGAACAAAGTCAGCCGGCCGGCATAGGGATCGGCGATGGTTTTGAAAACAATCGCGGAGAACGGCTCGTCTTCGGAAGGTTTTCTTTCTTCTGTGGTATCCGCGCCGGGTTTTTTGCCTTTCACGGGACCGCGATCGACAGGGGAGGCCAGCGAAGAAACAATCAAATCCATCAGCAGAGAAATGCCGATTCCCTTTGTCGCGGAGCCGCAAACAACGGGAATGATGCCGCCCGCGCATACTCCTTTTTTTAAGCCCTGCTTGATTTCATCTGGGGTGAGCTCGCCGGTTTCCAGATATTTGTTCATAAGGTCGTCGTCGCTTTCGGCGATATCTTCGACCATGGCGCTGCGCATGGTTTTCACTTCTTCGGCCATCTCCGTGGGGATATCCGCCGCCTTTCCCGTGCCTTTATTATCGCCAAACAGATACGCCTTGGCGGAAATCAGGTCAACAATACCGTTGAACTTGTCTTCCTTGCCGATGGGTAGGCACACGGGCGTTACTTTTTTGCTGAATTTATTTTTGATGCTGTCCAGCGCGGTGGAAAAATCCGCTCGTTCGCGGTCGATTCTGTTGATAAATACAATGCGCGGAAGGTTGAATTCATCGGCTAATTCCCAAACTTTCTGTGTCTGAAATTCGACTCCGCCCACCGCGTCAATGACGACCAAAGTGTTTTCGACAACGCTCATGGAACATTTTATGTCGTAGGTGAAGTTGGAATCACCCGGAGTGTCAATGATATTGATTTTATGCTTATCCCATTCGACAAAATTGATGGAGGAGCTTATCGAGATGCGTCTTTTTTGTTCTTCCGGTTCGTAATCCATGGTGGACGTTGCGTCATCCACTCTGCCCAGGCGTTCGTTTTTTCCCGATATGAATAAAAACGATTCGCAAAGCGATGTTTTTCCCGTTCCGCCGTGTCCGACGATTGCCACGTTTCTCAAGGATTTGGATTCGTATTTTGCCATGAAATCTCCTTTCCGGATATTCTTTGAATCTATAAAAAAAGCGGTTTCACCTGAAACGGCGCATGTTTAGCTCATCCGTCGGGTAAAATCAAGACAATTTTGCCCCGCCTGCGCCTCAGCTTGGGCAGGATATGCCGCGCGGGTGAATTATCGCGCTGTATTATCAGGTCTTACTTAGATGTTTTTCTCCAACGCGCATGGGATAGAAGACAGCGAAGACACAGAGAAGCAAAGCAAAGGAAAAAGACGCAATCAGGCGGACCACACGCATCAGCGAAAGATTTCTGCCGTGCACGTCGGCCATAAAGGTGTAATAGACAGGCCCTGCTTCGATAATGATTACCGCCGCAATTAAAGCGAAAGAGCAGAGCATAAATAAGAGTCCGCCGAAACTTGTCGCGGCCATGGCGGGATTTTCAGATTTAAAATCCGGATAGCGCGCGCCCAGGCCGATCGCCATGGCGACAATCGCGGGCACCAGGCAGAATATCGTGATGATGGACAGGACCATGATGAAAGGCGTGACGCCAAGCAGGATATTCGAAACGATAATCAGGATTTCGGAAACTATCAAAAGCGGAATATAATAGAGGAAGAACTTTATCCACAGGAATGTTTTTATCGATACGGGCGCGGCCTGAATTATCCAGAAAGCCTCGCTTTCCATGCTCACTGCGGGAAAAACAAATCGGGCGGCAATCGCGGACAGGACAAAAGCGGCCAATCCCATGTTGAGAAAAGAAAAAACATTCTGCAGATAAATTATATTAACCGGTGATTTTTCCAACGGCAAAACGGAGAAATTATAAAGATAAATAACAATCAGAGCGCAGATGAGAAAAAGCTGCGGCCACTGCGTGGAATCGCGGAAAAAGGTCTTGATTTCCTTCACGGCAAAGGCCTTGGCCGCGGGGGAGAGAAAGTTTAAAAGGGCATCCCAGCCGGAATTGCCGAAGGAAACGGGATAAAAAAGGCGCTTTGCCGTTGTTTGCGCGCGGGAAAAACCGCGAAAATAAGAAGTTTTCGCGATGGAATCGTTGATGAAAAATAATGAGAAGGCAAAGCTGGCTGAAAGCGCGAGATTGAATAATGAAAATTTCCAGTCGCTTTTCAGCGCCGCGCTGATCATGTCGGAAATCCAGGTGGTGGGTAAATAAGCGGCGTCAAGCGCCTGCAGGGAGTTCAGGTAAATAACGACGGAAGCAAATGTCTGAGGATTTACCAGCTGTTCGGGCCGGATTATTCTTAAAACAAGCACCAGCAGTATCGCCAGCGCGACACCGAGGACAATAAAGAGAGAGCGGATTTTCCCCGCGGGTAAAATCACCGCGCCCAGCATTACCAGAATGCTGCTTATGGCGGCGGCAATCAGA
Organism: Deltaproteobacteria bacterium; assembly: GCA_037446735.1. Taxonomy (GTDB): domain Bacteria; phylum Desulfobacterota; class Syntrophia; order Syntrophales; family Smithellaceae; genus UBA4810. The sequence continues at coordinate 1,882 of JBBIHZ010000020.1, read as the reverse complement.
CAAAGAAACACCATGCCGGAGAAGGACAAGAGGTAAAAACCGGCGCCTGCCTGATAAATCATTCCGTAGGATAAAAACACGGGAAAGCTGAACAATATGACCATCCACGAGGAGTCGAAAGCGCTGACGAGCCAGCGGGAGATAAAAATATCTTTAGCCGGCACGGGAAGTGAATGCAAAAGCGACAGATCGCGGCTCAAATAAAGGTGTGACAGGCTGTTGATGATGTTGCTGAAAAGCAGAAGCGTGAAAAAAGTAATCACAATCATGGATAAAAGGCGCTGCGCCAGAATATCGCCGAACCCTTCGACGCTTTGAAAATAGTTCAGGATCCGGAAGAAAATAATAAAGGCGCCTAGCCAGAAAACCGCGCCGATAAAGATAAAAATAAAGATCCGCCACCGGTTGCCTTTCTTTTTTCCCGGCTTGATCCCCTGGAGTGTCGAAAGCAGGCGCGGTCTTAATAATACGGACAAAAGATTTTGCATGGTTACGCTTCTCTGATCAATGTTAAAAATACTTCTTCGAGACCGGCATTTCCCGTCCGGGCGGCCAAATTGAGTTCGGCGATGCTTCCCTGTGCTAGCAGTGCTCCCCGGTGGATGACGCCGATTCGGTCGCACAAATCTTCCGCGATGCTCAGCGTGTGGGTGGAAACGAAGATGGTGACATTTTGGCGGGACAGATTTTTCAGCATATCTTTCACCATGCGCACGGCAGCGGGGTCGAGCCCGACCATTGGTTCGTCAATAACCAAAACTCTGGGATCATGCATCAGGGCTGCGGCGATAATCAGGCGCTGTTTCATGCCGTGGGAATACGCTTCGATAATTTCATGCGCCCAGTCCGTCAGCGCGAATTTCTCAAGAAGCTCCTGCGCGCGCGGCGTTATTATTTTTGTTTCGACTTCGTAAACATCGGCGATGAATTTGAGAAATTCCATGCCGGTGAGCTTCTCGTAAAGAAAAGGCCTGTCCGGCACGAAGCCGATGAGTTTCTTTGCCGGCACGGGATTTTCTTTCATGTCGATGCCGGAGATAATGACTTTGCCTGCCGTTGGTTCGATAATGCCCCCCATCATGCGTATGGTGGTTGTCTTGCCGGCGCCGTTTGGTCCGATAAAACCGTAAATTTCTCCCGTAGCGATGCGAAGATTAAGATTATTCACAGCCAGTACCGTGCCGTAGTCTTTGGTCAGGTTTATCAGTTCAATCATTTTTTACGGAAATAACCTCCAATTTTATTTTTCCAATGGCGCCGAGCAAATCAAGTTGCGTGCTTCCTTCGCCGCGGGCCAGACGCAGGTGCGTGACATCGGCGGGGATCTGGTTGAAGACAGCATCGGCGGTAATCCATTCACCTGCATAAGCGCTGTTCCACGCGTGATAGTAAAAGCGGCCGTTTTGATAGACAAGTCCTGTTTCAATCTGTGCGGGAACGCCGGCAGCGCGCAAAAGAGCCGCGGTTAAAACGGCGTGCTCATTGCAATCGCCTGTCTTGTTGTTTAGCACCTCCAGGGCGTTGGGCACGGACAAAACGGGTTTTTTTTCAATGTTTCTGTAAGCCCAGTTGATTATTTTCCTTGTTTTCTCCAGCGGATTTTCGGAGGCGCCGACAATTTTACGCGCCTGTTCTTTTATGCGGGCGTGATCTGATTGCACCAGCGGCGATGGCCGCAGGTAGAGGGCAACGTTTTCCGGCAGGTCTTTTGCCCGCTGTGCGGAGTCAAGAATATTTTCTTTGCGGACAGTCAGCACGCCCTGCTGAAACACCTGACGTCCGCCCTGGAGGATAAGAAAGAAATCGCGGACGCCGTCAATCCTTATGGAAATTTCCTTTAATTTATCCGCAATCAAAACATGGCGAAAACTCGGCGGAGTCA
>JBBIHZ010000019.1:14276-15198 GCA_037446735.1 Deltaproteobacteria bacterium | reverse complement strand
TACGTTGTCACCAATTCCGTGCGTGTAACAACTAAAAATGTCGACCTGGTGATTAAAGCCCTGGGGGAAACGGAAAAACTGCTCAAATCCGGCGTGCTGCTGGATGGTCAGATGGACGGCATGGCCAATCCCAGATATTCGATCACCGCTTTCAACGAGCTGAGGCCGCAACTTCTGGCGGAAGCGACAAAAAACGCGCGGCTGACCGCACAACAATTTGCCTCGGATTCGGATGTGAAAGTCGGCAAGATTCGTTCGGCAAATCAGGGCAACATCCAGATTTTCGGCACTGACGGCAATGATGAATCGGCTTATTACAGTCCGACGAGCACGCCCGTTAAAAAGATAAGAGTGGTGAGCACCTTCGAGTTTGAGCTGAAATAAATAAAATATTTACATTTCCGGCATAACTTTACGCGTACTTCAGCGGATCGTCTATATTTAATATAATAATGAAATAAAATAATATTATTTTGCTAAAACTTTTCATTACCCTACATTAATGCTGTCAAAATGAAAAAGAGCGTTATCATGGACGCTACAAATATTTTAGGATACGGTTTTAATAAGTAATTGCTAACGATAAAGCATACTGCCCATGAAAAAAGCGTGACGGCAACAAACTTAAAAGACACGGGCATTTCGGTAAATCTAAGGAAAAACAACTGAAACAACACCACAATAACAAAATGAAGAAGATATATATTGTAAGAATTTTCTGCAAGTTTTTGATTGATTCTGGAGAATTTATTAAAATGAGAATATTCTATGTTAATCAATAAACAAAGCGCTGATATGCAGAAAAATGATCGAATAAATCCATGCGCAAAATGAATCAATAGAGACGATGAATTGTGAACATGAACTTGAACAACAAGTGCAACTAATGGAAAAAACAATAAAACGAGACTTATAGCATATG
>JBBIHZ010000019.1:0-14234 GCA_037446735.1 Deltaproteobacteria bacterium | reverse complement strand
AAATAAGCATAAATTCCCATTGTAAAAAATGCGATATATATACTCACCCTTGTGGGACGGAATACTATAATATTTCCAATCGAGAGCCAGTCCTTATCAAGATAAAAAAAGTTGGCAACAAAGTATCCTATCCCTCCGATACAACCAAAAAGGATCATAATTATAAGATTATATTTGGGGGAATCAGCATCTTGTTGCTTTATAGATACCTCTGTAATTTTTTCGATAATCCAATAAAGAGTTGCGAATATGAGAAAAAAGGAGAGCAAAACCATCAAGAACCAGTAAATTTGCGGATGAAAATCGCTTGATAAATCTACGATCCCCAAATGCGGCGTGAAAATCTTTTGTAAATATTTTATCCAGACACTCCAAAGAGACGGCATCAGCATATCTTTTGATTCCGTGTAAGCCTGTATGTAGTACAATATTGCATTTGAAAAAAATATGACTAGCAACAATGGAATCCCAAGACGTTTTAATTTACGCACGACAAACGAACGACAACCCTCTTTTTGTAAAGATGAGAGAGCAAAATATCCCGCAATGAAAAAGAGGATTTCCATAGGGAATGATTCAAGAAAAATAAATATAAGAGGAGAGACCTGGCCATGCGCCGCGTCAGAAACAAACGGATTAACACCGGCAACAGGAAAATAGCTCAACAAAGCATGAAGAGGGATAACCAAAAAGACCATCAAATACCGCATATTGTCGAGAAAATAAATTTTCCTTGGCGTAAATTGATCTGCTGTCATCATCTTTAAAAGTTAAATTTCCTTATTGTCTTCTGAGAAAATGCGGAAACTGTCCGCCCATTTAATCTTAATCAAAAGAAAGGGAGTTGAAAAAGAAAAGGGCGGACAGCGCCATGACAAGATAAGATATTTGTTATCACAAATATTTTTGTTGTTATTTTTTGGTCTGAGAAGCTCCTTTTTTATAATAATTTAACATCCAAGGTGGGATTTTAATGGGTTGCATGCCTTTATAAGTCACATCCACTCCGGGAGCCGGCTTCCAGCCATTAGGCCATACGCCAACCATTTTGCCGTCCTGCCACTGAATAGCAATTCCTGTTGAGAAACCGGGACCCCACATTATATCATGAAGAGGTCTGCCCAAATTATCTTTCGTATATTTGATTGTGCTTGTGGTAGATTTGTAAACGCGATTCTCTAAAACTTCCACCAACTTATCAGAATTGAGGGTGCCTGCCATTTCAATGGTATCAGCGATTGCAAATCTAATAGCATCATAAGTACCGCTGGTATAGGTTGGCAATTCGCCAAATCTTTTCATGTAAGCCTCGACAAAAGGCTTCGTGTGCTCATTTTGCTCCACATCTTGGGCAAAAGTATTGGAAGTAATGACGTAGTTGCCCATGCCACGTGTCGCCTGCCAGAAATCCTCCTTTTGGGCTTCGACGTTGATGCCGACCTGTATTGCCGGAATTTTTAACTCGCCTGCCTGGCGGGCAAAGGGAATGCCCACTGAGGCAGAAAATACGGTGAAAATTATGTGTGCATTGGCACGCTGTATGGCCGAAAGTTCCGCGGAAACATCGGTCGCCACCGAAGAAGGCCTCCACACGCCGACTAATTCCATACCCATCTTGGGAAGAGTTGCCTGAACCGCCAGAACCATTGGGTCTGCCCATTGGGCCTTTTCCGCAACAAAAGCGACCTTAATTTTGTCAACACCTAATTGCTTTTTAATTTCATCGGCAACGGTAGCCACATGAACAAATGCCGCCCTGACAAGGAATGTAGAGTTAAATGGCGTCATGCGGAAAAAATACTTGTACTGATCATAGTACTTGGCCACTCTCTCACAGAGTTCAGGATGTGCCGCCCCGCAACCAATGAAAATTACCCTTTTGTCCATGGCAATATCCTGCATGGCCAATACTGCTTCCGTCCGGAATCCACCCACGACAAAATCTACTTTATCCTTTGTAATGAGGCGTTCCATAGCGTTTGTCGCATCCGCAACATTTAAATGCTCATTAGAATCAGCCTGAATAAGTTTGATTTTCATCATTTTATTGCCAACTTTAATCCCGCCCTTGGCATTAATCTCATCTGCCGCCAACATTGCGCCATTCCAGTGGCCAATACCCTGCACGAATTTCATAGGACCGATAACACCAATCTTAATCTCTTCCTGAGCAAAAGCAGTTGTAAAAGAAAATACTAAATACAAGAAAATTACCGCCGACAGAGAAATTTTTGTTTTATAATAATTCATTTAGCAAACCCTCCTTTTTTGGATTATTAGAGAATGCTTTACACAACACTATCGTGTGTTAAAAATCGTTCTTTTTATTGCTTTTCTTGTGTCTAATCTTGCTTTTTTGATTTTTAACTTTGTCAAAAGATAGATTTGAGAAATTGTATTGAGTGGGTATTAAATTAAGCTAATTGTTAATCTTTATTATTCATAAAATGGTTTAATCGGCATGCAAAGATCATGTATTTCGTGCTTGAGCGGATGATCTTCCGGGTCATTATAATGAAATTGGTACATTGGTCGTTGATCGGGCAGATAATCACTGTGTATCATCCAGTTCAGCTCAAAATTCATCCAAGCTTTTGCACTGCTATTATATTCTATTTCACAGTGATAAACGGCATATTTACCTCCCGGGAGAACTTGAATATTAACCCATTTGTCCGCTTTAATATGTTCGGGAACAGTAATGCAGGCATCAAAAATCATTTTATCTTCTGGAGTAGTAAATGGCTTACTCCACATAGCACCTAAAACCATCATCCCTGCTTCTCTAAGCCCTCTGGGCCCTGCCCATTGTAATAATTTTTTATAGGCAGGGGACAGTATTTTAGTCGACCAAGGGCCTATTTTGCGCACATACGCCACGCGAAAAGGCAACATCTCTACTATTTTAACCTGGAGTTTCTGTTCTCGGTTAATTATATTTCTTAGGGATAAATTTTGCTGAATAAAATATCGACTATGAAGAAAGTCTTGCGTGGATTCCAATTTTCCCAGTTCTTTTTTCCCGGCAGATTTAATCATCTCTCCCCAGTTTACCCAGTTAAAGTTTCTTCGAAAATCTGAAGGCGCAACTCTATAATTTTCTTTAAATGCTTTGGCAAAGTGTTGTGATGTTGCAAATCCACTCTCCAAAGCGATCTCGGTAATTGATTTGTTTAGTTCGGCGCTTAATTTATGTATTGCTTTTTCCAGACGAATACGGCGAATAAAATCATTAAGGGTCTCGCCAACCATTTCGTGGAACAACCGATGAAAGTGAAATTTTGAAAAACAGGCGACCTCTGCAAGTTTTGTCAAATTCAGATTTTCCGCGTAATGTTTTTGAATATAGTCTATTACGCGGTTCATTCGAATAAAGTATTCATTTTTCACCAAGTCGTCAGCCGAGAGACTCATATAATATAGCCCTCACTTAAACGTCTAAATAATGGAGTAAACTAAATACTGCTTTTTATTTCGTTGGTTTCAGCCGACTGTCCATACCCGTAAAGCCACTATTCGCGTTACTTAACAGAAAAACCAGAGCGTGCTGATACCAAATATCTGCCGGAGTTGTAATTATAGTAGGCGCGCACTTCATATTTACCGGGCCGGGGAGTTTTAAAAGTCACCACTCCGCGTGTTTTGGCGGGCAGATATTTATAATTTCCGGCGGCCGTATCAGGCGAGCCCTCAGGGATTATGCATATCCAGTCACGGGAATATCCCGGCGCGTTGTAGAAAAACACCTGAATCATGTCACCGTAATTATATGTGTTTTTATCTGTTTCCACAAATGGCTTGCCTTGAGCCACTGTGCCTTGCTCCTGAAAGTTTCGGGTCCCCAGCGTGGAAACACCCGAACTGCAGAAATAAACAATTATCGCCAATAACAGAAAAACCAGAACCGGCGCGCCAATTTTAACCAAGGGAAAACGTTTCTTTGAACTTGCATTAGTTATCTTATTTGTCTCTTTATTTTGTTGCGGCTTTAATATGGCTGTTTTAAAGTTCCAGCTCTGCTCAGCGGCAATTCAAACCCGTATTTCCCACCGAACAAAAGTTGTCCGTGAATCGCTTTTTCAACCTCGATTCCTTTTTGGACTTTTTTCTCGGCAAAAACTCCCGCCGTCATTCCCGCGGAGCTTTCGACCATTTTTTCCCAAAAAATTATCTGCTTCTTTTGCTCATCCAGCTGCGCCACGGCTTCATATTTTATCTTTACCTTTTGAACGGGTGATTGCGCTCCCGTTTCTGAAGAAAACTCAAACCGATCGGGGGCTACCTCACGCACTGAAAGAAATTCGTTGGCCAAATTCAAAATCTGCGCGGAAAATGGTGAAATGCCCGTGTTTATTTGTTGTTTTTTTTCTCCAAAAGAATTCCCGCAATGCGTGCAGAACGCGGCATCGAGTTTCACGTCTTTACCACAGGCCGGACACTGCTTCAGGTTAGCCCGCTTTTCGACATAGGGCTTTCCGCAATTTGTGCAGAATTCGTCTTCCGCCTCCATATTTTCTCCGCAAGCGGGACATTTTTTTACTTTATCCGCCATTTGAGCCACCTTAATCTCATTTGATTTTCTTTAAGCTGTTATAATTTACGATTACGCTGCTGTTCATTGCCAGGTTCAATCCCGTGTTGAGCACGCACAGCCCCAGCACAATAACGGGAACGCGTCCCGTGCTGATTGTCAAAAATTGCGTGATAAACAACAGCGCGCCCCATGTAATGACATAAGGCAACGTGTAATTCATCATGATGCCCCGCTCGGATTTTTTCACGCGCACCGTCCGGCCGTAAAAATAACCGCCAACAATCCCTACGGCAAAAATCAGCAGCCAGATCCATTTCCCCAGTGGATTGTGGGACAACGCGGTGAACACAACCAATGCGATAACGGCAACTATTTGTCCAAAAAGAATCCATTTCGGTTTGACGAACTTTTCCTTGCGCCAGGTCAAAAGCATCAACACCACGCCCAGTACGAAAAGGACGAGGAAAAGATAGGATATGATTTTCAAAAAAACAGCCAGCATAGTCATTTATCCTTTCATGTGATGCAGTTTAGCAAGTTGCGCTCCGAGCATGTTGGCCACATCGTCCTTGGACATGTTGAGCTGGCTTCGCAATAACGCTTCGGCTTTTGCCGGAGCCATGCCGCCGGTTTCCACCTGCTTCATGATATCGACGGCTTTCGTCAGGCGCGGGTCCACGGCGGCTTCAATGCCCTGGCTTTGAAGCGCGCCTGCCCTGGTGGTAATCAGATTATCGTATTGCTTGGTCGTCTGTCGCATGCCGTCGGCAACGAGCGCTTCAGCCTTGCCGGGATCCACTTTGGCGATATTTTCCGCTTGCTGGTAAAGATGCGTGGACTTGTAGGAAGCCACCATTCCCGCCTGATCGGGATCCGTAAACCGGCCGCCGGATTTCTGCAGAATCACCTCTAAATCCTGCTTAGAGGCGCCGTAGGATTCCGCTCCCACACGGTGCCCCGCCACATGGTCCATCTCATGGGCCAGTTTATCGGCCTTGGCCTGGAAGGCTTCAAACTTTTTAGGATCGGTCGGAATCGGCTCGCCTGTTACCTTGCTGTAGAGTTCCCGATTATATATTTCCTGGGCGTCTTTGACGGGAACATCCTTGGTGAGAACATCTCCCGGTTCAACCTTGACAAACTTGCCGGGGTTGTTTGGATCGGGCACGATCTCTCCGGGCTTTGCTTTTACTTTGACTGTAAAATCAAGATCACTGCCTATCTTCGGTTTAGCACTCGGATTCGTGGGCTTGACTATTTCCACATCTTTGGGATCCAGTCCGTAGCGCTGAGCGATTTTTTCCTTCACTGCCTTATCAACGTCATCCGTGATAAGCTCTTTCATCTGCCGATTATAGGCAAGCTTTAAGGAATCGTCGCTTTTATTTAGCGCCCCGATGGCGTGCTTGTCTTTTTGGCACTCCACCAGCGCTTTCTTGATTTCAGAGGCATCGCCGCTCTTTAACGCTTCCGCCAATGTATCCGCTTTCTGCTGGCCCGCCAGGCGGCCCGCTTCCCAGGCCTGCACGCGGGCCGGGTCATCGATCTTGGCGGTGATGCGCGCTGTGTCCGATGCCGCGTCTGCTGTCTTGGCTGCATCGAGACCGGCTTCGACTCCCTTTGCTGCTTTGGCCGCGTCGGTTGCCGCATCTGCTGCTTTGAGCGCGTCGATACCGGCCTCAACGCCGGCAGCCGCCGTTTTGGTTCCGCCGGAGGCAAAGTTCAAAGCGGTATCTACTGCTCCGTATAACGCGCGGCTGACACGCTCTCCCACCGGAACATTCGGATCGAGGACTTTTTTCCAGTTGTCGATGCCCACAACGGATTCCGCAAAGGCAACCGGATCGGAAACAATTGCAACCGCCACATTTCCGGCAACGCCCGCGGCCTTTATGGCCCCGCTCCCGGTTTTTTTGACGACATCACCCACCTTAACGGAAGATTCCACCGGATGGAGAATCAAGTCTTTTGCGGTATCCACCGCCGCCTGCCCCACGGCTTTCCAGTTGTCACCACTCGTCAGATCAGAAAAAGTGTCTCCGGCTGCCGTAATGAGCGCCCCGGTTGTGTCTCTCACCTCGCTGGCGGCGCCAAGCGCCATGTTTTTCAGTTCTCCGGGAAGGGCGTCTAAATCTCTGTTTATGCCTTCGACATAATTATTCCAAGTATCACTAAGCCGGGTTGCAAACGAATTATCCAGCACACTTTGCCTTTCCAACTCGGCCAGGCGCTCCCTCATCTGTTCGATTCTTTCCAGTTCAGCCTGCTTTTCCCGAATCTCGGCGAGGTTTTGCTGGGACTCCTGAATCTTATCCGTAATGGCTTTAATATCCTGATCCGTGTTCGATTTATATGCATCCCAGTCTTCGGCACGCTGAGCCTCCATAGCTTTGCCCTCCGCCGGATCTACCCAGCCCCAGCGATCCGACCAGACCATGCCCCGGCGCATCATCGAACGCATCGAGTCATAATCGGATTTATCCATCCAGTATGGACCGCCCTTGTCCCACGGCGGCTTATACCAAACCTTTCCCTGATACTCAAAGCCGGATGGGATGGGATCGGGCAGAGCGAGCACGGGCGGTTCTTTCGGTACCCCCTCTACTTCCTGTACCGCCTGAGTCTCCTGTAATCCAGTTTCTGCGTCTGGCACATCCGTACCGGAGGAACTAAAAAGACCTTCCAGCGCGCCGCGAATGTCGGTGATGTTCTGAAGGCCTCCCATACCTAAAAGCTGAATCAGCGCGCCCAGAGTCAGAACCATGGAACCGCCCGCCACGGCCAGCAGAACCGTTTCTTGTGGAAGAGTTTCCGTCTGAGTTCCTTGTGTGTCTGGAGTAGCCGGAGATAAATCCGCCGACAGAGGCGCTTCCGTGCTGCCGGTGCCCTCCGGCAATCGCGAGTAAATTAATTTGGCCAGACGCTCGATCTGGGTGCGGGTGAATGCTCTGGCCTCTGCAACCCGCTCTTCGTGAGAGGGTTGAGTCACACCGTATGACGCACTTTTGAGCACTTGATATTGAATGAACAATCGTCCATTACATCCACGGCTTTTCCAGAAATGAAGCATGGCAAATATCCAAACGCCGCCTGTCTGATCGACCTCATAATGTTCTTCGATAACTCCGCCCGGCAGACCTTCATATGGTTTGACGCTGTGTCCCTCTTCTCCCCAGGTCAGACGATTGGCGCGGAATTTTTCAGGGGACCACTCGGCATAGGAATCGTTGATACCTGTACGGTAATCGGCGCATGACATGATGCGGATAAAATCAGCCGACGTGAAACTTTTCCCCTGTTTGATTGTATAGGCATATTTTCTTTTTCCAACCCACTCCCGGTATGTGGAGATTCTACGCTCGCTTACGTTAATGCCACCTCCATATGTACTGTCCGTCTTGAAGTCATACCCTTCCGGCAGGTCGGAAAGCTTGAGCAAGGCATTCAAAAGGGTTTGTCCCATGCCTGCCGCACTTTGCGCCCACGCAGATGAATGAAGCCTGCTAATACCCGTAGACGCAGCGATAAATAAAAGCGACAAGACCAGGGCAATCAGGAATTGTTTCTTCTTAAAGCGCATGCCCGCAACCTCCGCAGAATTTTGCTTCGGGCTTGAGGCGCTTCCCGCAGGCCGGGCAGAAATTTTTCCTGGTGGCTTTTTCCCCCTTTTCATCCGCAGATGAAACTGCCTGCTGCAGTGGTTTTGCCTCAGGTTTCTTTTGTCCCGGCAATGTCTCTCGGACAATACCGCAGCGTTTTCGGGATTCGGCATAAAGCTCCCAGAATTCGTTGTCCACCGGCATGAAAGAGGCGCAGTGCTTGAGAATCTGATGGGCGGTCACCGGATCCCCGGAATCCAGAAAAAGTTTTGCCGCGGGAATCAAAACCAGAAACTGGCCGGATACGGCAGGCTGCCCGATTAAAAACCGGTATTGCCGCATGGCTTCGTCAAAGCGTCCGGCGGATTGCAGCGCCAGCGCATAGTTGGCCCGCAGCGCGAGGTTTTCGGGCTCCAGCGCAAGCCCTAACTCAAAATAGCGCGCGGCAAAATCATGGAAGCCCTCCTTTCCCTGCCGGATGCCTTCCAGGGCGGCAAGCTTCGATCCGGCCTCTTTATAGAAAAATTTTTCTTCAGGATGCGCTCTCAGATAATCTTCCAGCTCGTCGAGCAAAAGATCCAAATAAACACCTTGGGGGGTGAATATTTCACTTTCACGCCCTGAGCGCACAGGAAACGGAATCGGCGAGAGGTTGAATTGATTACGGACACTTTCGGCTAAAGAAAAAAACCCGATATTCTTTTTCATGAACCTACCTTGAGGACTTCTCTTGTTGATATTTATAAGGCATGGCCAATTTTATGTCAACGCAATATTATCTGATAAAGACTCGTAATAATATGTGTTTTATGGCCAGGAGCTTGCTTTTTAGCGGGTTAACTTCTCCGAAGATTACATAATTTCCCTGAAATACCTTCTTTTTGAATTAAGATACTTTTTCGCCGCAATTGGCGCAGAATTTGGCCCCTGCTTCCAGCTCTTCATGGCACTTCCTGCAGAGGCTTCCATCTGCAGCGGCATTATCCTGCTTGCCCGACGCGGGCATCTTATCTGGGGGCATCTTTTCGCTTAATGATTCTTTTGCCCTTTTTTGAACCTCTACAATCTCAAGCCGCAGGGCATCCATTTGACCTTCAATTTTTTTTATGAAATTCCCCTTTTCCTGAATTGTATTTACATCAATATTATTTTTTAAAAACATCGCGTAAACAATGCCGCCTAATTCTTCTATTAAATCCTGCTTTTTCTTCTCCAGTGTCGATATTTGATTTTTTAGCCTGGTCACATCGATCAGCTCTTTTGATTTAACGCTCGCCGTTGTTACGCCTTTGCTTATTCCCTGTTTAACTTTGTCCAAGAACTCTGACATAGAAATCTCCTCCTGCGATGTATTTCCATATTTTTTTATTTATTATTATAATAAGATTATTTTTTGTAGCAATAATTAAAAGCTCTCGTAGTCGGTAAAGATATATATCCGGCATAAAATTTATTTACGCCGGATGAAGCCGGCGCTTTTTTCTTTAATTTTTTTACCTGTTAATAAAAATTTGTCGACAAACAAAATTTCGCCTATTTTAGCCGTTTATCCATCCCCGTAAAGCCGCAATCCGGCTGGTAGCACGTCACGTTCAGGAATTCGCATTTCTGCTTGCAGGTGGGGCAGGCTTCGGGCGGCGTGATTGCTTCCAGCGTGTTGCCGCAATTGCTGCACTTCCACGTATTTTCCGGAATGGGTGCTTTGTTTTCTGCCATATTTTCCCCCTCTGAGGTTGTTCATAAATTTAGCACAAGAACCGCACACAATGCGATACTTTTTTGTCCGATAAATATCTTGAAATAAACGCAAACTTTCGGTAAAGAATTGCACTCTTTGAAATCTAGGGGAAATTTGTGGCAAAAAACACCAATAAAAACGATCTGGCCGGCCTCACCATGCTGGGTTCGGGCAAAAGAGCAAAACCATCACGAAAGCTCGAGACTTTCCCCAATCGTCACCGGCGCAACTATATAGTAACACTTATAACCGAAGAGTTTACCTGCATCTGTCCGATGACCGGCCAGCCGGACTTTGCCAAAATAAAAATAGAATACATACCTGATAAAAAAATCCTCGAATCTAAATCGTTAAAACTTTATCTGTGGTCCTTCCGCAACGAAGGCGTGTTTCATGAACATGCAACCAATATAATTCTGGATGATTTAGTGGCTGCGCTGGCGCCGCGCTGGTGCAAAGTAAGCGCGCAGTTTGCCGCGCGCGGCGGCGTCGGCATAACGATAGACGCGGAATATAAAAAGTAATTAATCTCAAATAAAGGATAAAAGAATGGAAAAACGCAAAGACATCAAAAAAGTTCTGATTATCGGCTCCGGACCTATCGTCATCGGGCAGGCGTGTGAATTCGATTATTCCGGCACGCAGGCCTGCAAAGCGCTGCGCAAGCTCGGCTACAAAATAGTGTTGGTCAATTCCAACCCGGCCACAATTATGACCGATCCGGGCATGGCTGATGTAACGTATATCGAGCCATTAAATATACAGGCACTGACCGAAATTATTGAAAACGAAAAGCCGGACGCCATCTTGCCTAACCTCGGCGGCCAGACCGGCCTTAATCTCACATCCGAGCTGCACAAAAAGGGAGTTTTGAAAAAGCACAATGTAAAAGTCATCGGCGTGCAGGTGGACGCCATCGAACGCGGTGAAGACCGTATCATTTTCAAAGAGCTGATGAAAAAACTCGGCATTGAAATGCCCAAAAGCGAGCCTGCTACATCTGTGGAAGAAGCGGAAAAAATCGCCGCGGAACTCGGCTATCCGGTGGTAATCCGCCCGGCCTACACAATGGGCGGCACGGGCGGCGGACTGGTTTATAATTTGGAGGAACTACGCGTTGTCGCCAGCCGCGGCATTTCGGCAAGCTTGATCGGGCAGATACTTGTGGAAGAATCTGTTTTAGGCTGGGAAGAGTTGGAGCTGGAAGTCGTCCGCGACGCGAACAATCGGATGATCACCGTTTGTTTCATTGAAAACGTGGACGCCATGGGCGTGCACACCGGCGATTCCTACTGCACTGCTCCCATGCTGACCATCTCGGAAGATTTGCAAAGACGCCTGCAAAAATATTCTTACGATATTGTGGAGGCAATTCAAGTTATCGGCGGCACAAACGTCCAGTTCGCGCATGATCCCAAAACCGACCGCGTGGTGGTCATTGAAATCAATCCGCGCACATCGCGCTCCTCGGCGCTGGCCTCCAAAGCCACCGGTTTTCCTATCGCGATGATTTCCGCCATGCTGGCCACGGGAATTACCCTTGATGAAATTCCCTACTGGCGTGAAGGCACGCTGGATAAATACACACCATCCGGCGATTATGTTGTCGTCAAATTCGCCCGCTGGGATTTTGAAAAATTCCCCGGCGCGCAAGATAAACTCGGCACGCAGATGCGCGCGGTGGGCGAGGCAATGAGCATCGGCAAAACTTACAAAGAAGCGCTGCAAAAAGCTATTCGCTCCCTGGAAAAAGGCCGCTACGGACTGGGCTTTGCCAAAGATTTTAATAAAAAATCGCTCGATGATTTAATGGATCTGCTGGCCGAGCCGTCCAGCGAGCGCCAATTTATCATGTATGAAGCCTTGCGCAAAGGCGCTACAGTGGACGCGTTGCATGCCAAAACCTACATCAAAAGATGGTTCATCCAGCAGATGAAAGAACTGGTGGAGTTGGAAGAAAAAATTCTTGCGTATAAAGGCAAATCGCTTCCCAATGAGTTATTGATTCAGGCCAAAAAAGACGGATTTGCCGACAGGTATCTCGCGCAGATTTTAGGAAAGAAAGAAGAAGAAATCCGCAAGCAGCGCCTCGCCGCGGGGCTTGCCGAGGCCTGGGATGTCGTGCCTGTAAGCGGTGTGGAAAACGCGTCATACTATTATTCCACCTACAACGCGCCGGACAAAGTGGCGGTGGATAACCGCCGCAAAATCATGGTGCTGGGCGGCGGGCCCAACCGCATCGGCCAGGGCATTGAATTTGATTATTGCTGTGTGCACGCGGCATTCGCTCTGCGCGATGAAGGATATGAATCCATCATGGTCAACTGCAACCCGGAAACAGTTTCCACCGATTATGACACTTCCGACAATCTTTATTTCGAGCCTCTCACCGTGGAAGACGTTTTAAGCATCTACGAAAAGGAAAAACCCGAAGGCGTGATCTGCCAGTTCGGCGGACAGACACCTTTAAATATAGCCGCGGATCTGGCAAAAGCCGGCGTCAAAATTATCGGCACCTCGCCGGAAACGATTGATCTGGCCGAGGACCGCGACCGCTTCCGCGCCATGATGAAAAAACTGGGCATTCCCATGCCCGCCTCCGGCATGGCCAGCAATCTGGAGGAAGCGCTGACAGTCGCCGCAAAAATCGGCTACCCTCTGATGGTGCGTCCCTCTTACGTTTTGGGCGGGCGCGGCATGGAAGTTGTGCATGACGAAGAAATGCTAAAACGCTACGTTGCCGCCGCGGTCGGTGTCACGCCGGAGCGTCCCATTCTTATCGACAAGTTTCTGGAAAATGCGATTGAAGCCGAAGCCGACGCGATTTCCGACGGCACTGATGCTTTCGTTCCCGCGGTGATGGAACATATCGAACTGGCCGGCGTGCATTCCGGCGATTCGGCCTGCGTCATTCCGCCGATCAGCATTCCTCCACGCCATCTCGAGACAATCAATGATTACACCAAAAAGATTGCAGTGGAATTCGGCGTGGTCGGTTTGATGAATATCCAATACGCCATCGCCAACGATATCGTCTACATTCTTGAGGCCAACCCGCGAGCCTCGCGCACTGTGCCGCTGGTATCCAAAGTTTGCAACATTTCCATGGCGCGCGTTGCCGCGCAGATTATGCTGGGCAAAAAGCTCAAAGATTTAAATTTGAAAAACAGCGTATTGCGGCATTTCGGCGTCAAGGAAGCGGTTTTCCCCTTCAACATGTATCAGGAAGTCGACCCCATTCTGGGGCCGGAGATGCGCTCCACCGGCGAGGTTCTGGGGTTGGCAGATTCCTTCGGCCTGGCTTATTTCAAGGCGCAGGAAGCCACCGGTCATAGTCTGCCCGGTGAAGGCGCTGTGCTTATCACTGTGGCGGACGCGGACAAGGGAGGCATGCTGGAAGTGGCGCGCGCATTTGAGAAAATCGGTTTTAAAATCCGCGCTACCGAGGGCACGCACAAAATTATGGCAGAAAAAGGCATAGCTTCCGAGCCGATTTTTAAGATGCACGAAGGCAGGCCCAATATCGTCGATGCGATTAAAAATCGTGAGATTCAACTGGTTATAAACACGCCCGCGGGCAGGCTTTCCAAATACGACGATTCCTATATCCGCAAAGCGGCAATAAAATACAAAATACCTTATATAACTACTGCCGCGGCAGCGGTTGCCGCCGTAAAAGGCATTGCCGCTTATCTGCAGGGGCACGGCCGGGCTAAATCATTGCAAAGCTATCACGCGGAAATAAAATAATAACCACTCCACTGTCATTCCCGCGCATCCGGAATGCGCCGGAGTAAACAGCGGGAATCCGGCAAATTAATCGTGCGGCTTTCGACTCACTCTTGGTGATTTTTTCATTATAAAAACCCCAAATCCCGCAGAATTTCTCTGGCTGTCTCCGCCTCGTCGGCTTTCACCAGAAGCCTTGCGTAGGCGCCGGCGGCGATAAGCATTGTCGCGCCTTCACCCTGAAAAAAGTAGGTTATCCCTTCGCCGTCCAATACTGATTTGATAAAAGCGATTTCACCCTGATTATACGTGGAAAAGGCCTCCACGAATTCATTGTCGCTATGATTAGCGGTCGGTTGCGGCAATTCGCTGACCAGATAAACATCGCAATCAGCGCATTTATAAAACCTTTCCCGGTATTCACTTTTGCATATCGGGCAGAACATAAAAAAATCTTTCTGTGATACAATCTGAATTTATTTCGCCAGTTTGATAAACACCGTGGGGTCGTCCCACACAAAATAATTTTTCTCTGACGATTCCACAAGGTTGATGATATTTTTCGCGCTGTCGGTAAGAATGACCGTGGATGTTTCCCACGACAGTTTGCCGCTGATATCCTTCTTTTTGTCTA
>JBBIHZ010000018.1:0-15710 GCA_037446735.1 Deltaproteobacteria bacterium | reverse complement strand
GGCTGCGGCCTGGCCATTGCCTACCGCGTAGGACTTAAAGCCTTGGGTAGGGACACTATTTTAATTGTGCCGCCGAGTTGCCTGACTGTCTTGCAGGGGCTTCATCCGGTAGCATCAACAAAGTTGCCTTGCCTTAATGTAACCTTTGCTTCCACAGCCGCCGCTGCGACGGGAATTTTAGCCAGCCTCAAAGCGCAGGGAAAAGAGCGTATTAACGTGGCCGCATGGGCCGGTGACGGAGGCACGGGAGACATCGGTCTGCAAGCGCTTTCGGGAGCGGCGGAACGCGGCGACAATATGATTTTTTTCTGCTACGATAACGAAGGCTACATGAATACCGGTGTGCAGCGCTCCGGCACCACGCCCATCGGCGCGCTTACCGCGAATACGCCGTTTAAGGGAAAACTTCAGCAGAAGAAGGATGTTCCGGGCATTATGGCGGCGCATAACTTAAGCTATGTCGCCGCCTGCTCAGCCGCTTATCCACTGGACCTCTTTGATAAAATTAAAAACTGCCTGCACCTGCCCGGCACGAAATATTTTCATATTCACATCCCCTGTCCGCCGGGCTGGGGTTATGATCCCCGTTATGGCATCAAAATCGGCCGCCTGGCCGTGGAAAGCGGCTATTATGATCTTTACGAAATAGTGGAAGGCGAATTTAAACTGACTGCCGCCTCCGAAAAGCTGGTGGAAAAACGCAAATTGGCGCCGGTGCGCGAATATTTCCGCGCGCAATCCCGTTTCCGGGTTTTATCCGACGAGCAAATCGCGGAGATTCAGCGACAGATTGACGCGAAATGGGAAGGATATTATTGTAAGGAAGAATAACGGCTCGCCTGTTTTGCCGCGCGAAAGCAGGTGATTTAAGGCCAGGCGAAAATCTGTTGACAGGGCGCGTCAAGAGCATTATATAAACCGCGCCCGCCGGGTAATTGGGGAGAACATGACGGGCGCGCGGCTTCTTTCTCGCTTTGCTGGGGAATCGTTCAATGGTAGGACACCGGACTCTGACTCCGTGAATCAAGGTTCGAATCCTTGTTCCCCAGCCATTTTTTATTTCTTCGCTATTTTCACCCACGAATCTCTCAGCGGCACAATGCGGTTGAAAACCGGTTTGCCCGCGCGGGAGTCTTTTTCATCGGCGCAAAAATATCCCTGGCGTTCAAACTGATAGCGCGCGAGCGGCCGGGCATCGGCAAGGGTATTTTCCGCCATGCAATTTTGCAGAATTTCCAGGGAAGCCGGATTTAAAAATTTTAAGAATTCCTCTTCCGCTCCCGGATTATCGATGGTGAAGAGCCTCTCATAGAGGCGCACCTCCGCGGCAACGGCGTGCCGCGCCGAAACCCAGTGAATCACGCCTTGCACCTTGCGGCCGTCGGACGGAGGGCCGTCGAGCGTCTCGGGGGCGTAAGTGCAGTGCAATTCAACAAGTTCGCCGCTTTTATGGTCTTTGACCATTTTCTCAGATTTTATGACATACGCGTTGCGCAGGCGCACCTCCCTGCCTGGGGCAAGGCGGTTATATTTTTTGGGCGGATCTTCCACGAAATCTTCGCGCTCAATATAAATTTCGCGGCAAAAGGGCACCTGCCTCGTTCCCATTTCCGGGCGTTGCGGATGATTGGCGCAATTTAACTGCTGCACTTTTCCTTCGGGGTAATTATCGATGATGACTTTCAGCGGGCGCAAAACGCACATCGCGCGCGGCGCGTTTTCATTCAAATCTTCGCGTGCGCAATGCTCCAAAAGGGCCACGTCGATGAGATTGTCATTTTTAGCCACGCCGATGGCCGCGCAGAATTGACGGATGGCCTCCGGCGTGTAGCCGCGGCGGCGCATGCCGCTCACCGTGGGCATGCGCGGATCATCCCAGCCGGCCACGTATTTTTTCTCGACAAGTTCTATAAGCCGGCGCTTGCTCAGCACCGTGTAGCTTAAATTGAGACGAGCGAATTCAATTTGCCGGGGGCGGTTTTTTTCAATCAGACGCTCGACAATCCAGTCATAAAGCGGCCGGTTATTTTCGAACTCCAGAGTGCAGATGGAATGTGTGATGTTTTCCAGAGCGTCGGAGAGGCAATGGGCGAAATCATACATGGGGTAAATCACCCATTTGTTGCCCGTGCGGTAATGGGGCTCGCGCTTGATGCGGTATAAAATGGGATCGCGCATGACGATATTGGGCGAAGCCATGTCGATTTTCGCGCGCAGCGTGTGCGCGCCGTCCGGAAATTCCCCGGCGCGCATCCGGGTGAACAAATCAATATTTTCATCCACTGAACGGCTACGATAGGGGCTGTCTTTTCCCTGTTGGGTAAACGTGCCGCGGTATTCGCGGATTTCCTCCGCGTTCAGAGAGCACACATACGCGTCGCCTTTCTTGATGAGCGACACGGCAAACTGATAAAGTTTTTCAAAGTAATCGGATGCGTAAAAAAGGCGCTCTTTCCAGTCAAAGCCCAGCCAGCGGATATCGCGGATAATGGATTCAACATATTCCATGGATTCGCCGACGGGATCCGTATCATCCATTCTCAGATTGCAGGTTCCCTGATATTGCGTTGCCAGGCCGAAATTCAGGTATACCGCTTTGGCATGGCCGATATGAATATAGCCGTTGGGTTCCGGCGGAAAACGGGTGGCCACGCGGCCGTCATTTTTGCCGGCGCGCAAATCATCGTCGATAATGTCGCGGATAAAATCGCCGGAGGCGGATGACAAGGGTTGAGCCATAAAAAACTCCTTTAGGTATCTCCAAAATTACGCATGGACGGTATAATATTCAAAAGAATATATCAAGAGGGCTTGAAGTTTGATTTTATACAAATTTGTGCTTTATCAATCGATGCCGCTTATCAACTTATCAGCAGCCTATCGCGTTCTTCAGCACTTCCAGGCTGAGATTGCCGCCGGACATAATCATCACCACTTTTTTTCCCGCGAGCCGTTCTTTTATTTTACAGGCGGCTATCAGAGAGACCGCGCCCGCCGCTTCGGCCAGATTGTGCGTGCTGAAAAGCGCCAGGCGGATTCCTTCGAGAATTTCCTCTTCGGTCAGGAGCACAACATCGGTGACGCTGTCTTTGAGTATCACATAGGGCAGTTGGAAAACACTGCGGGCAGCCAGGCCGTCGGCCACTGTGTTGGCGTCGTCAAGAATGACAATGTCTCCCTTTTTCCATGAGTTATAAAATGATGGCGCGTTTTGGGGCTCTACGCCGATTATTTCAATCGCGGGATTGAAGGCGCGCGCGGTTTTTATCAGTGAGGCGCAGCCAGCGCCGCCCCCGATGGGACAGATGATGACATCAACATCAGGCAAATCCTCCATAATTTCCAGCCCCATGGTGGCCAGGCCGTTGAGGATTTCCGGTTCGTTGCCCTGCTGGACATAATAATAGCCCGCGCTGTCCACCAGCTCTTCGCAGTATGACTGGGCGTCGTAAAAATCTTTGCCATGAACGATAAGTTCCGCGCCGTAGTTTTCAATGATTCTGTTGATTTCCGGATTGTTGTTTTCCGGCACGACCACCGTGCAAGGGACGTGAAACCACTGGCCTGCCCAAGCCATGGCCAAGCCGTGATTGCCGCGCGTGGCCACCAGAATTCCGCCTTCCAGTTCTTCTTTTGACATGTAATGGAAAAAATTAAGCGCGCCCCGTATTTTAAATGAGCCGGTCGGATTATGGTTTTCATGCTTGACAAACGCCTCGGCGCCGATCAGGCGGGAAAGTTCCGAATAGTGGATAAGGCTTGTTTTATTAAGGTATTTATTAATAACGGCCTTGGCCATTAACGCTTTTGTCGGATTTACCTGTTCGCTCAGCGTCTCGTATTTTTTCAACATAAAAACCTCCCGTCTGATCAAAACTTTAGCATTCTACCCGCAGGAACTCCGACGCATGATGCTGTGCCATAATGTCTTTGCGAGGAAGTGTAACGACCGAAGCAATCTCTTATTTATTCGATATTATAGGGATTGCCGCGCTCCCTGCGGGAGCTCGCAATGACAAATGATGATTACGACACAGTCCCACATGCCGGATAAGCGTGACTCCGCGCTTTACGCTTCGCGCTTCGCATTCAGTCTTTAACCTAAAAACTTTTCAATCAGTTGCGCGTACCTCGCGGCCGCGCCCCTGTTCGCGGCGACCGTTTCTTTTCCCGCCGCGCCTTTCTGTTCAAGCGCGGCCGGATTTTCCAGTTCCTGGAGAAGCTTCCGCGTCAAATCCTGCGCATTTTGCACCATAATACCGCAGCCCGCGGACTCAAGCAACGCTTTTTCTTCCCGGAAATCATCCATGGAAGGTCCGTAAAAAACAACCTTGCCCCAGGCGGCCGCCTCCAGAATATTTTGTCCCCCTTTGGGCACCAGAGAGCCGCCGCAGTAAACAACGGCGGCGACTGAATATATTTTAAAGAGCTCGCCGATAACATCAACCAAAATGACTTTTTCCGCCCCGCGCCTTTTGTCTTTAATTATCTCAGTCATGGTGATAATATCCGTCAATCCCCTTTGACGCAACAGTTCCAGAATCGACGGTGTCCTTTCAATATGGCGCGGCACGATAATCAGCCTGAACTCCGGGTGGGCCGCCAGGATTTGCTTGTAGGCGTCGATAATAATTTCTTCTTCACCCGGGTGAGTGCTGCCGGCAACCAGGAATCTTTCGTCCTGCCGCACATTCAGACGCCGTGAAATCTCCTGCCGTACCTGGTCGGACGCGCGGGCGGCCAGCGCGTCGTACTTGGCGTTGCCGAGAATATAGATTCTATCCGGTCGCATGCCCATTTTTATTATCCGCTGCGCGTCAATGGCGGAAATCATGGCGGCCGCCGAAAAATCATGAAAAATTCTTTGCCAGAAAAAACTAGTTAAAAAATATCTGCTGTAGGAACGAGGCGAAATGCGCCCGTTCATCAGCAATATCTTGACGCCCTGTTTTTTACAGGTTTTGAGAAAATTGGGCCAAAGTTCGGTTTCCATCAGCGCGAAAACAACAGGCTGCGCCTGCCGGACGGCTTTACGCACGACGCAGGGGAAATCCAAAGGAAAGTATACAAAAGCATCCGCGGAGGTGACAATCTGGCGGGCCATGTGCTGGCCGGTTTCTGTCGAGGTGGAAAGGATGATTTCGATATCCGGTCTTTTTTGCTTTAAAGCGGCGGCAATGGGGGCCGCCGCGGTTACTTCACCCACTGAGACAGCGTGTATCCAGATGCGTTTGTTGCCTTGCAGACCGGCAAAAATATCCGCCTGCCTGCCGCCTAGTTTTGGAATGATGCTTTTGCGGTATTTTCCCCGGAATACAATAACGAATAAAGAATAAGGCGCGATTAATGCGGCAGCGATAAAAAGCAAAATATTATAAACAATAAGCATTGGTTTTTCTAAAATTTTGAGGCGGCTATGTCAATTGAAAAAATATGCTAAAGACTGAAGGTGGAGCCTCGCTATAGTGGGGCGGAATCCGGCGGATGCCGGACAAAAGGGCGGATGGTGTTTATTGACAGGACAAGAACATTGTTATATTAAAAGAACATTATCAGGAGAAAATATCAAAATGAAATTGATTGCCCCTTCAATTCTCTCTGCCGATGCCTCCCGACTGGGCGAGGAAATCGCCGCCGTGGATAAGGCCGGCGCGGATTGGATTCATGTCGATGTCATGGACGGGCGTTTTGTTCCCAATATCACCATGGGGCCGGCGATTATCGGCAATTTGCGCAAAACCACGCAACTGCCTTTTGATGTGCACCTGATGATTAAAGGCCCGGAAGCTTATATAAAATCTTTCGCGGACGCGGGAGCCGATTACATCACCGTGCATGTGGAGGCGGCCAGTCATCTGCACCGGACGGTTGAATTGATAAAAAATACAGGCAAAAAAGCGGGCGTTTCTCTTAATCCGGCCACGCCGCTCAATACGGTGGAAGAAATTCTCCCTGAGATCGATCTGCTGCTGGTGATGTCGGTTAACCCGGGCTTCGGCGGGCAGCAGTTTATTCAAAGTTCCTTGTCTAAAATAAAACGTGCGACTGAGATCATTGCCAGGCTGCCGCGTAAGCCGCTTCTGGAAGTGGATGGGGGAGTAAACCTGGACAATATCGGCGGCATTGCCCGCGCGGGCGCCGATGTGCTGGTAGCCGGAGCGGCGGTTTTCGCTACCAAAGATTATAAAAAAACAATTGTTAACCTTAAAGCAGCCGCTAATAAAGGTTAGTTCTTTTTTTGCATTTCCTGCGCCATGTTCAGCGCCTGGCGCGCCTCAATTAATTTGGGATTTAGTTCGAGCGCCTTCTCGAAATGTTTCACTGCCTTTTCCAAATCGCCTTTATTGCCCAAGGCCACGCCGAGATTGAAATGAAGTCCGGCATGTTTCGGCTCCAGTTGCAAAGCCTTTTGATAGTAGTAAATTGCCTCATCATGGCGCCGCTGCTTTTCCAGAAGAACACCTAAATTATTCAGTGCTTTAAAAGACGCTGTGTCTAAACGCGCCGCTTCACGAAAGTGTTCAATCGCCTGATTAATGTTTCCTGCCTGCACCAGAAGTTCGGCGTAGTTATAATGAGCGCGGCTGTGCCCCGGATTTATGGAGATTGCCTGCCGGTAATTGGCCGCGGCTTCATCCTTTCTTCCCTGTTCGGTCAGGAGATTTGCGAGGTTATAAAACGCGTCAACATGCGTCTGATCTATATTTAAAGCTTGGCGGTAATGGTCTTCTGCCTCCTTTTTTTTCCCCATGGCGGAAAGCGCCGCTCCCAGATTAGTATGAGCGTGGGCATTGACGGGATTAGCTTTTATTGCCTGAAGGTAATAATTTACGGCTTCCTCATTTTTACCTGCGGCGGTCAGTAACGTGCCCAGGTTAACAAGCGCGTTGTCATATAAAGGATTAATCTTAATAGCTGCGTGGTAATGGGAAATAGCTTCTTTATTATTTCCTGTTTCGGCAAGCGCCACGCCCAGATTATTGTGCGCGAGGTAGTTATTCTTAGTCGCCTCCAGAGCATGGTTAAAAATCGTTATGCTGTTTTTCCAGGATAGGCAATATTGCCACGATAGTATCATCATTATCAGAATAGCAACTCCAGATAGAGGAGCTAAAAAATACTTGCGAACTTTTTCTTTAGGCACAAGAAAAAGTAATCCCCATACGAGCATGATAATAATGCCTATGGAGGGAATATAAGTATAGCGGTCAGCTATAGCCTGTTTTCCTACTTGCACCAGACCAATCACGGGAATCAAAGTTCCCAAATACCAGAGCCAGCCTGTCATTAAAAAGGGCGCTTTTCTGACAAAAAACAAAACTCCTGCTGTAATAATAATTAAAAGCAAAACTGATCCCAGCAATTGCCAACCGGAAATTAATTGATACGGATAAAAAATCGATAGGTTAACCGGCAAAAATATTTTGCCCAGATAAGTGGCATAAGATACTATTGCGTTTGATAAACGTTCAGAAAAGAATAATTTGTCCATTGCAACAATGGAGCCCTCTTTATCCTGCGCCCAAATAGTAACAAGAGAAGAAATAATACTCAGTACAAAGAACGGTATTTTTTCTTTGAGTAGTTCCAAGGTTAGTTGTTTGGTGTTCTTTATTATTGTTGGCGCTTTTGCCTGTTCGGCAGGGATTGGGGCGTTTTTTCTTTTTTTCTTTTTCTTGCTTTTTTGCTGTTGAGCAATGCTAACCTGTGTTTGCACAGGTTGAGGATTAAGAGCTTTTTGCCATCTTTGCAGCGGCCAGTAATCGACCAATAATAAAATAAAGGGTATGGTGACCATCATCGGTTTGGACATGAGCGCCAGGACAAATAAGAAAAAGCAGAGCAGGTATTTGGATATTTTTTTATCCTGCACGTAAAAGGCATAGGCATAAAGCGTCGCCATGCCGAAAAACATGCTCAGGACATCTTTTCTTTCTGATGCCCAGGCGACGGATTCCACGCGTAATGGGTGCACGGCAAAGAGAGCAGCGACAATGGCCGAAGGCCAAAGCTGTTGCGTGGTCTTATTCAGAAACAGAAACAGGAACAAAACAGCGCCGATATGAAAGAGGAGACTCACCAGATGATGGCCGCCCGCCCAGGAACCGAATAAGCTCCAGTCAAGTGTGTGGGATAGCCAGGTCAAAGGATGCCAGTAGCTGAAATATGTGGTGGTCAATGCCCATTTTATGGTTTGAATATTGATACCAGATTTAATATAGTGATTTTCTATTATGTAAAAATCATCATCAAAATTGATAAAATCATTAGTTGCAATGCCACTAAAAGCGGCAAAAGTGAGTATGGAGAGCAGTATAATTATAAGATATTTATTTCTCTTGTTCATAATTAGTAAAAATAGCCGACTTTAATATATTTAATTTTGACAGGCGGAAACAAAACGCCGTGTACAAACAACCCAACCCGTATTTTATACTGCGAATAAAATTAATCGATGATGCCTCGGCAAAATAACTGGTCGGACAGCTCACTTCTGCTATCGTATAGCCAAACCAGACGATTTGCGCGAGCATTTGATTATCAAACACAAAATCATCAGAATTGTTTTGCAGCGGCAATTTGAGCAGAAGTTCGCGGGAAAATGCGCGATAGCCCGTATGGTATTCGGAAAGCTTCGCTCCGATTAAAATATTTTCTACAAGCGTCAAAAAACGGTTGGCTATATATTTCCAAAGAGGCATTCCGCCTTTCAGGGCGTATCCGCCCAATATTCTGGAACCAAGCACACAGTGGTATAAGCCGCTGGTGATTAAGGAAGCCATCGCCGGGATCAGCTTTGGAGTGTACTGATAATCCGGGTGAACCATGATAACAATATCCGCTCCCTCTTCCAGAGCCAGGCGGTAACATGTTTTTTGATTTCCGCCATAGCCCAAATTTTTTTCGTGAACAAAAAGTTTGCTTTGCGGAAGTCCGGAGGCAATTTTTACCGTTTTATCAAAACTGGCATCGTCGACAAAAATAACAATATCTACGATGCCTTGCTACATTACTTCTTCGTAGGTTTTGATGAGAGTTCTTTCAGCATTATACGCCGGCATAACAACCACAATTTTTTTGTTCTGATACAAAATTATTATCTCCAGGCAGTATTTCAGGAAAATTGTGAGTTGAGTATTTGCCCGCGCTCTTTTGCTTCTCTTACCATCTTTTCGATAAGTTCGGCAACGGTGGGCTCGTCATGAATCAGGCCGGTGGACTGCCCCACGGGAAGGACTCCTTTTTTGGTGTCTCCGTCCTCCGTGGCGATTTTTATCGCCTTGAAGCCGTTGGCCATAAAAGCCAACTGGCGCGCGTTTTTCCAGCCGGAGAGAAGAACGCCGAGGAATAACTTGCCGAAGGGCAATCCCATCTGTTCGGCGATAATGCGGGAGTTAAAAAAAGCCGCCGGTAAATTCAAGCCGCGCTTAATGGCTTTCTGCGCGGAGGGTGTGTCCAGAACGCGGCAGAGCAGACCGTCAAAACGGTCGGAATACAGCGTGTCGGAGATATCTTTTTCGATGGAAAGATTCTTGTAAACTGCGTGCAACGGACTTTCCTTTGTCGTCATAAAGCGTGTGCCCATGGCGATTCCCTCGGCGCCCAGCGCCAGCGCCGCGGCCAGTCCTCGGCCGTCGGCAAAGCCGCCGGCGGCAATTATTGGAATGTTCACGGCGTCAGCAAGGCGGGGAACCAGGACAAGTGAAGTCACAAAATCTCCGTGCGCCGCCGCTTCGTGACCGGTGGCAATTATGGCGTCCGTGCCGTAATCTGCGGCGCGTTTGGCATGATGGACGTTGACAACCGTGGCAATAACCTTTCCGCCATAGGCATGAGCTTCTTTAACCAGCCAGTCCCCCTTGCCTAAGGAAAAATTAATCACCGGCACTTTTTCTTCCAGTAATACGCGGGCGTTTTCAGACGCGCCCGGGAAAAGAAGCGTGGCATTAGCCCCGAAGGGCTTATCGGTGAGAGAGCGGATTTCTCTGATAGCTTCGCGTGTCTGCTGCGCGTTGTATGGTCCTGTGGCCAAAATGCCCAGGCCGCCGGCATTGGAAACTGCGGCAACCATCTTCGGCACGCTGATCCAGCTCATTCCAGATAAGATAATCGGGTATTTAATGCCGAAAAGTTCCGTAATCCTGGTTTTCATAAAAATCTCCTGATTGATTATAGGCCGTTCACCGATTAATTGCGCCACAAAGAATTGAAGGCGACATGGCGCTTAATCGGCCGTTTCCGTTTTCTTACCTTGTATTAATTGCCCTGAATAATGCACGTCTATTTTTTACTGTAATCGTAGACGCCATGTCCCGTTTTGCGCCCGAAATGACCGGCGCGCACAAGCTTTCTTAAATACTGCGCGGGCCGGTATTTATCTCCCAGTTCCCGATGCAGGCCTTCCATGACGCGTAGCAAGGTATCGTTTCCGATAAGGTCGGCAAGGGCCAGAGGGCCTATGGGGTGGTTGCAACCCAGCATCATGCCCTTGTCAATGTCTTCCGCCGAAGCCAGCCCTTCGTCCAGAGCAAAGAAAGCTTCATTAATCATGCTGCAGAGGACTCTATTGACGACAAATGCCGGCGCTTCTTTAACAATAATAATTTCTTTGCCTATTTTTTTGCCCCAGGCTTTGGCAATTTCCAGCGTTTCATCGGAAGTCTGAAGGCCGCGGATTATTTCGAGCAGGCGCATAACCGGCACGGGATTGAAAAAATGGGTGCCGATAAAGCGCTCCGGTCTTCTGGTAATCGAAGCCATTTCGGTAATGCTCAAGCCGGACGTGTTGGTAAAAAACAGGCAATGTTTTGGCACAACATCTTCGAGTTCGGCATAAACTTTTTTCTTTATTTCCATTACTTCAATCACAACTTCCACAACAATATCGACCCCTGCCGCCGCTTCTTTGAGATCCAAAGTGGGTTTTATCCGGGAGAGAACCGCATCCATCTGCTCTTTTGTTATTTTTCCTTTTTCCAAATCACGACTTAGGTTTTTTTTAATTGTATTCATCCCGCCGTCGATGAATTTTTGTTCAATATCCCTCATGGTTACTTGCATGCCCGCCTGCGCGCAAATCTGAGCGATGCCGCTGCCCATAAGACCGGCTCCCAAAACGCAAATTTTGTTGTAATCCATTGCTTCCTCCAAGGTTTATTAATTAACAGATAGCTCAAGTTCCATCAATAAAACGTGGCTAGCTAACAGGGAAAACAAGGCAAAGTCAAGGAAAAACAAGAAATATTAATCAGTTGAAGAAGCGTCTTTTATATGCCAATATTCAAATATGCTTATTATTATTGACGGTTATAATTTAATCCGCCAATCCAAAACACTGCGTCGCCATGAGTTAAAAAGCATGGAGGCGGGGCGTAACGCGCTTTTTTCACTGTTGAGCGATTATCAAAAAATAAAAGAACATAGAATCACCGTCGTTTTTGACGGCTGGCAGGGTGAAGAGCGATTCGAAGAGCGTGACCGCTTCAATGGCGTTGATATTATTTACTCCGGTTACGGCGATTACGCCGACGACGTGATCAAAAGATTAATCGAAAATACCGAAGAAGAAACAATAGTTGTATCTTCCGACCGTGAAATAATTTCCCATGCCGGGAACTACGGTAAAACAGCTTTGTCTTCCGCGGAGTTTGAAGCGCTGATGAACAAAGCCCTCACTTTGTCAACAACGAAACAATTTGTCGCCGCAGATAATCAGGAAAAAGGAAGCAAAAAAAGAGGCCCGTCCCGCAGATTGTCCAGGGCGCAAAAAAGCAGGCAAAAAATAATGAAACGGCTTTAGCTCGGCGTTGGACGTCCTTGACTTACCGTCGTTTTACCGTCATTTGCCGCGTAGGCATTGACGAGAAATTTTTCCAGTAAAATCCGCGGATCAGCGCCCGAAGATTTTAGCGCTAAATCTATCTCGAGTAAATCATTGAGAAGACCAGTCAAGGTGGAAAAAGAAAAGTTACCGCAGTTTTTCCATGCATTATAGATGACAAAAGGGTGCTGGCCGAAAATCAAATCCGCCATGACATTATTTTTTTCTTTTCGGGCGGCAATTAAAGGGTAAACATTTTTTTGAAACCAGCCATATTCCGCGTTGGTTTTACAGGGCGGCAACATCTTTTTATCCAAAAGTATCCTGGCTTGAATAAGCAGTCGTACTTCTCTGGCCAGCATGGTTAAAATCATCAAAGGATGCATCCCCTGTTCCAAAAGAGCTTTTAAGGCGGAAAGCGCCGCCGCGATATTTTTCTGACCCAGCGCGGAGGTCAGATCGAAGACGGAGTCCTCCTTTGTTTTGCCTACAAGCTCTATGACATCGTTTTGATCGATAATTTCTCGCTCACCAATGAAAAATATCAGTTTCTCCAGTTCCGCAAGCGAACGTCTCAAATCCCAGCCCGTTTTTTTGCCCAATTCCGTCCAGGCGGCAGGCGACATCTTTTTGCCGTTATTCTGGAGAAGATGCTGTGCTTCTTTTATTAAATTATCTTTTTGCGCTGCGGGCGATGAAGATTTTCCGCAATAAACGGCCGCGTCCGCTTCGGCAATCATCTTGAAAAGCTTTTTTCTCTTGTCGACTAGGGGAGCGGTAAAAATGACGCAATTGCCCGTCGCGGCCGCGAGCATCATAATTCTTTCCGCGTCGTCCTCTCCCCGTTCGGTTGCTCTGGTTTTAAAGGCGGCATCGTCGTAAATTTCCAGTATGCGGGGCAGCCATTTTTCGAGTTCTTGTGCGCCATATCCACCCTCAATGATTTCACGCCATTGCTCGTCGCTGATTTTCCTCCAGCCGTTATTTTGCAAGTCTTCCAGCGAAATTCCGGAAATTTTTAAAAAACCATGGAAATATTTTGCCGCCTTGTCAGGACGGTCGTCAATATTGGAGATTATTTTTTGGATGATGTCTGCGGTGTTGTGCCGCGAAGAAAATAGCGCAGAGTTTTTAACCACGACCACCTTACGGTTTCCAAGCAGAGACGGGGTATCGATCAGCTTCAGCAAATCCTCTGTGTCTGCGTCTTCTCCGTCAAGAGAAAAGAGACTGAAATCACGATCCGCCTCCGGCACAAGCTTATCAATTATTCTACCGACATTTTCAGCAATAAGATATTCCTCTTCGCCATACAGTAGGTAGCAAGGCGGCACTTTGCCCTGATTGAGGTTGGCAATAATTTTGTCCAAGGCGAAACCTTTAAGATAAAAAAGGCAAAGTTAAATAATCACATATTTTTTAATATGCCTGACAACCTGTTCCGGGTCGTCAATGATTTGAATCATTTCGAAATCGGCAGGCAGTATCATGTCTTTATGCAACATGCTGTTTTTAAGCCACTCCAGGAGGCCTTCCCAGTATTCGCTGCCCATCAGGATCAGCGGAAAGCTCTTCACCCTTTTTGTCTGAATCAAGGTAAGCGCTTCAAAAAGCTCATCCATCGTGCCGTAACCGCCGGGCAAAATCACGTAGGCCAGCGCGTATTTGACAAACATAACTTTGCGGATGAAAAAGTATTTATACTCTATCTGCAGATTGGCGTAAGGGTTTGGTTTTTGCTCGAAAGGCAGGCGGATATTCATCCCTACCGACTTGCCGCCGGCTTCCGCGGCCCCTTTATTGGCCGCTTCCATGATGCCGGGTCCGCCACCGGTAATGACGCTGAAACCGTTTTGAGCGAGAATCCTCCCCAGCGATTCCGCCATCTGATAATACTTGTCTTCGGGTCTCAGTCGGGCGGAGCCGAAGATTGTCACGGCATTGCGGATCTTGGACATGGCTTCAATGGATTCGACAAATTCCGCCATGATACGGAAAATGCGCCAAGATTCTTCAATAGAAAATGAATCAATCAGAAATTGTTTTTCTTCCATGCGGAATCCTCCGCCATAAAGTTAATGGCTATAGACAAAAATAATTTAACTGCTTCTGCGTCTCTGGACTTTGGCGAGTCTGCGCCTGGCTTCGATGGTTTTTCTTTTCTTTTTTACCGAAGGTTTTTCGTAAGCGCGGCGAACCTTCAGTTCCTTAAACAAACCGCTTTTAGACAGTTTATTTTTTAAAATTTTCAAAGCTTTTTCCACGTCGTTGTCAATTACCTTTACTTCCAATGCATGTCCTCCTTTTTTGAAGTTAAAAAACAAAAAAAGGGCAGTACGACAGACGCCACAAAAACCTTCCGCCGTAAACCACCCTCAAACTATTTCAACTGATTTTAAATCACGCTCCTAACTCGGATATTGCTTTTTCCAAATTGTTTAAAAAAGCCTCGTTTTCTTTACGGGTTCCCACCGTGACCCGCATGCAATTTTGCGCAGGGCCGGAGTTTAAATTTTTGACAAGAATTCCGGCCAAAGCGAGTTTTTCGTATATTCTATCTGAATCAAAAGCGCAACTAAAATAAATGAAGTTCGCGCGCGAAGGATAGGGCATGATGCCGCTTATTTTCTTCATATTCCGGTAAAGCGCTTCGCGGTTTTTTATGATTTGCGCGCTTTGCGCCCGGAATTCCTGCCTGTTTTTGAGGAAGAAATCCGCCGCTACCTGCGAAAGGCGGTTGATATTATAGGGCAATCTGACTTTATCCAACTGGGCGACAATTTCTTTATTGCCGATAAGGAAGCCGAGACGCATCGAAGCCAGCCCCGCTTTGGAAAGGGTTTTTAAAAAAATCAGGTTTTCATATTTTTTTAGCAGCGGTAAAAGGCTCTGGCCGGAAAAATCAGCGTATGCTTCATCGATGACTACGAAGCCCGGCGTTTTTTTAATCAGTGTTTCAATTTTTCCGCGGCTGAAAAGATTGCCGGTGGGGCTGTTCGGATAACTCAAGAAAATAAGCGCGGGAAAGGCCGGTTTGAATTTCCGCCGCATGGCGTCGATATCAAGATCAAAATCTTTATCCAGAGGAATCTCCATAATTTTATTGCCTGTATTAATGGAGATTATTTTGTACATGGAGAAAGTCGGCGCGGGCACCATCACGCCGTTGATTTTTCCTTTCAGCGTCAGGCAAAGCAACTGTATCAGTTCATCGGAACCATTTCCCAAAAGCACCATATCTTTCTTTACGCCGAAATATCGGGCGAACTTTTCGCGCAGCATGGGGGCGCCGGCCTCCGGGTAGCGATTGAAAATTACTTCGCCCATTTCCTTCAGAAGCTTCTTCTTCAGTGGTTCCTGCAGGGGAAAAGGGTTTTCATTGGCGTCTAATTTTACCTCGCCTTTTTCCAGTGGCGCCAAATAGCCGCTTTGCTCCAGAATCTTTTTATTTATGATATTTTTTATAATCATTTATTCTATTCCCGATTAATTTCAGCTTGGCACATTCATGTTTTTCTTTGCCATATTCCATGCCGCACTGACATATTTTTTCATCAGATTATTTTTTAAATTATATTCTTCCGTGGTCAGCTCGCCTTCCGTCAACTCTATACCCAATTGATCTGCGAAACCTTTTTGCAATATCGCACAAATCTCACTTATTGCCAATGATTCTTTGAGGTGCTCGTCAAGAGCCGTCACTGATTTTCTTATCGCTGCCGCTTTTTCAGCGGTGCAAGCCGGCAGAAGCAAAGACGCGGTTTTTCGCGCGTCAAAAGAAGTAAGCAGACTGCCGTGTTGCAGAAATCCTCCGTGTTTTCTCATCTGGGCGCTGCCGCATATTTTTTTACCCTCGACAAGAAGTTCATTTTGCGACGGAGAGGCAAAG
>JBBIHZ010000017.1:0-15733 GCA_037446735.1 Deltaproteobacteria bacterium | reverse complement strand
ACAACTAGCAAAAGCTGCCTAAAAAAGCGCTGCCGATCAAAGACTGACTGTCCGCCAAGTGGTTGACTTTTATACCTGAGCGCCGTTAAAAATATGCATGTAATGGATATGATCCTCGTGCCAGTGGGAAAGCCATATCATATCCACGCCTTCACGCTCGCGCAGGGCGGTTAGCTTCGCGAGCGAGCAGGCCGGATCAATAATGATGCGCGCCTCGCCGGTCTTGATGTAAACTGAATGATTATATGGATATTTGCCTTTATTATCACCACAGATAAAACGCAGGCGTCCGAATTGTCGATCTTTCATAAAGCTCTTTTTTCCGTTCTTTTGTTAATATAAAAAATATTGCGGCAATTTTCCACCGCTAATTATTAAGTGTTTGTAAAAACGTCAAATTTACCGTTAATCTTTTCCAACTAAATATTGTCATTTTAAACAATTATATAGTAAAATTAATCATTATGACAGAAGCGCATCAACGTTAACTTTTAGCATCATATTTACCTTATAATACCGCCCGACGAAAAGGAGGCATCAGGAGGTATAATATGAATAAAGACATGATGATAAGGCGCATCTTTTATCTTTTTTCTGCCTGCGGCGCGGGAATTATTTTTGCTTTCGCAACCGGCTGCCGGCAAGAACAAACCCCTATAACCAAAGAAAAAATAACCATCGCCTACACCGTAAACACCAGCGCTCTTTTATCACATATTGCCTTTGCAAAAAGCTATTATGCGCAGGAAGGGCTGGAAGCTATTCCTCAACCATATTCTTTCGACAAGCTAGCCCTGCAAGCCGTTTTGGACGGCAAAGCCGACATTGCCACGCTAGCCGATACGCCGTTCATGCTCGCGATCATGAACGGCCAAGACATTGCCGTTATCGCCTCTATTCAATCGACAAGCAAAAATGAAGCGGTTTTTGCCCTAAAAAGCAGAGGCATTGTAAAACTTTCGGATCTTAAAGGAAAAAAAATAGGCGTCACGCCGGGAACCGCCGGCGATTTTTTTCTCGATGCTTTTCTGCTGTATAATAATCTCTCAAGAAAAGAGATAAAAGTTGTTGAACTTACGCCGGAAAAAATGCCGGTGGCGCTGCGCAGCGGCCTGGTGGATGCCGTTGTTACCTGGAACCCGACACTCTGGCATCTGCAAAAAGAATGGGGAACAAAAGCAACTGTTTTCTTTGAAGAAAATATTTATAAGGAATTGTTCTGTCTCGTCACAACTAAAAATTACGCGCAAAATAACCCGCAGGCCATAAAAAAATTATTGCGAGCGTTGCTCAAAGCAGAAGACTTTGCTTACGAACAACCGGAGGAAGCGCAGAGTGCGGTAACTGATTTTATCAAATTGGATAAAGCTATCATCAGCGATCTATGGGGGATATTTAATCTCCGCGTTAACCTGACGCAGGAACTTATCGTAAGCCTCGAGGATCAAACACGATGGGCGCTAAAATATAAATTAACAAAACAGAGGCGGATGCCCAATTATATTGATTACATATATTTTGATGGCCTCAAAGCGATAAAGCCGGACAGGGTCAAAATTATTCATTAATGGACAAAATTACTGCGATTCGGGAAAAGATTACAGGGATGGAAAAGACAAGATTACTGAGACTTAAAAGCATGATTACCGCGCTTTTTCAATCTCGGCAATCGTTGTTCTGAATCGCCGCAATCGTCTTTCTGCGGAGCAAAAAACATGAAAATCAGGACCAGGCTCAACTTCAACAAATGGCTGTCACTGAGCGTATTGTTATGTATGGCCTTGTCTCTTATCTGGTCGTTTTGGAATATACACGAGGCAAATAACAATATTGTGCTTGTTCAGAAAATGGAAAGGGCGGCCTCCGAACGCGTTGTTTTAAGAGATGAATGGCTTCTGCACGGGGGCGAGCGGACAAAAACTCAGTGGTATAGCAAAACCCAATACCTGCGTTCATTACTTACTACCGCCAAGCAAGCGTTAAAAAGCAAAGAGAATCAAGAACTGCTCAGCTATACAAAAGAAGACTTTGAGGCCACAGCGGCATTGCTGCCCCTGCTACTGGAAAGCGACAGAAAAGACCTTCCCTTGATACAGGCAAAAAGCACATATACCTACGCGGAAACAAGAATCATCAGCCAGGTTTTTTTAAGAGATTATTCGCTAAATAACAATATCTATATGTTGCACGAAGTAGTTGAGACCGAAGCGCTTGCGGCGCGGCACAGAGAAAGATTGCTGATCATTATTTTTATCCTTATCGTAATTACCGTAACGATTGTTAATGCGATTATCGTCAACAAAATGTTGGCAAACCGGGCGGAGTTAATCAAGGACGGCTTGATCTCTATCGGCAACGGCGATCTGAATTACCGTTTGCCGACAAAAGGCAATGACGAACTGACGGAACTGGCGCAAAAAATAAACGAACTTACGGAAAAGCTTCAGCAATCACACACTTCTGTGGAAAATCTCCAAAGAGAAATTGCCGAGCGCAAAAAAGCGGAAGAAACTGCAAAATCATTTGCCGCGCACCAACAAGCTCTCCTTGCGGCCATACCTGATATTATCATGGAAGTGGATCTAGATAAAATTTACACCTGGGCAAACAAACCCGGCTTGGATTTTTTTGGCGACGATGTGCTGGGAAAAGAAGCATCTTATTATTTTGAAGGCGAGCAGGATACCTATAACAAAGTGGAGACTATCTTCCATGGCAGTGAAGATATCATCTACTTAGAAAGCTGGCAGAGGCGCTGCGATGGTGAAAAGAGGCTGCTTGCCTGGTGGTGTCATGTACTCAAAGATGCGCAAGGAAACGTGACTGGCGCGCTTTCCTCAGCGCGCGACATTACCGATCGGAAACTAGCCGAAGAAGAAATAAAGAGTCTCCATGGAGAATTGGAGCAGCGCGTCGCCCAACGCACCGCCGAGCTCAAGGCAAAAACCGCCGAACTGGAGCGGACAAACAAGGTATTTGTGGACCGAGAATTGCGCATGAGGGAATTGAAGCAGCGCCTGGCAGAATTGGAAAAAAGCGGCGAAAAGCGCGAGGACAAACAAAACGAAAACAAAATGGGTGATCACAAATGAGCCTTATTCTTATTGCGGACGATAAAGAGGAAAACCGGTACCTGCTGCAAAGCCTGCTTACCGGCCAAGGCCATCAGGTTGTCAGCGCCGCTCATGGAGCGGATGCCCTGGACAAAGCGCGCCAAAATCCTCCGGATATAATAATTTCCGATATTCTGATGCCGGTGATGGACGGATTTGCCCTGTGCCGCCAATGGAAACAAGACCAGCTTTTAAAATTGATTCCCTTTATGTTTTACACGGCCACCTATACGGATGAACGCGACCGGAAATTCGGACTCAGCCTCGGCGCGAATCGTTTTATCGTCAAGCCGATAGATCCGGAAGAACTGTTGAAGATTGTTGAAGAAACTTTACCGGAAAAAGGGGGGCTTTTTAAAGAACAGGCCTCGCCGGAAACAGGAGAGGAAGTCTATCTCAAGCAATATAACGAAGTGCTTATCCGCAAGCTGGAAGCAAAAATGCAACAGCTGGAAGAAGCCAACAAAAAATTGGAACGCGACGTCGCCGAACACAAAAGAAATCAGGATACAGCATTACAATTTAAGGATGAACTGGAAAAAATCGTTGCCGAAAGAACGTCAGAGTTGGAAAAAACCATCGCCGAACTCGAAGAGCTAAACAGAGTATTTGTCGGCCGCGAACTAAAAATGACGGAACTGAAAGAAAGAATTGAGGAGTTGGAAAAGCAAAAATAATGATTCCAGAGATAAATAATCGCTGCAATCATTATTTAAAGGGAGCGCCGTGGCTTACATCGATTTAATTCTTAACCTGGCTCTGCTAGTAGCGTTGAGCGTTTTGTCGGGATTTATCGACAAACGCTGGCCGAGAGACACATGGGCCGGTATCATGCTGCAAGGATTTCTTTTCGGCGCGGTATCCATCCTGGGAATGCTGCGCCCGCTCGTGATGGGGCCGGGGCTGATTTTTGACGGCCGCTCCATCGTGATCAGCTTATGCGCGTTGTTTTTCGGCCATCAGGCCGCCGCGCTTACCGCAACACTGGCCGCCGCCTATCGCCTCGCCCTGGGCGGCCCAGGTGTTTATATGGGCGTTTCGGTAATTCTGGCCTCCGCGGTCATTGGCCTTCTGGCACGCCACTATATTAGACCTTATTCGCGGCCTGCCTCAACATCGCAACTCTTATTTCTTGGCTTAACAGTGCATACGGCAATGGTGGCATTGATGTTTACGCTGCCCGGGGAATTGGCGATGTCCACAATCAAACGCCTGGGGTTGCCGGTAATCACCCTATACCCGCTGGCCACAATTCTTGCCGGCAAAATTCTTTCCGATCAGTTATTCGCCGCCCTCAGCACCGAAATCTTGCAGGAAAGCGAAGAGCGCTACCGGAAGTTATTTGAAGATCATGCGGCGGCGAAGCTGCTTATTAACCCGGCTACAGGGGATATCAACGACGCCAACAAAGCGGCGGAAAAATTCTACGGCTGGCCGCGCGAAAAACTGAAACAAATGAAAATCACCGAAATCAACACGCTTTCACCCGCGGAAGTCAGGCAAGAAATGGAAAATGCCCGTCCTTTAAAAAAGACCTACTTTGAATTCCGCCACCGCCTTGCCGACGGATCTATAAAAAATGTGGATGTATACAGTTCCAAAATCGAGGTCAAAGGAAAGGAGACTCTCCATTCCATCATTCATGATGCCACCGAGCGCAAGAAAGCGGAAATATCACTGCGCGAAAATCAGAAAAGACAACAGGCGTATACGAATTTTCTTGCGGAACTAATCAATCAGAAAGATTTCATGTCTTTTGAAACGGAAGACAGCTTCCGGCGCATTACAGAATTAGCGGCGCAAATTTTAAAAACAGAGAGGGTCAGCGTCTGGGCCTACAGTAGCGATTACAGCCTCATTCAATGTCTGGACCTCTTTGAGCTGAGCAAGGGCAAACGCCCATAAAATCGGCAAAGTCATCGCCGCAGAAGATGTTTTTAGCGACCCGCGCACGTCAAGCATTCCCGCTTCTTACTATAACGACTGCGGCATCAAATCGCTGCTGGATGCGCCCGTCTGGATTCACGATCGGCTGGTTGCGCTGTTGAGTTTTGAAAATGTCGGAGACAAAAGACAATGGCTGCCTGAAGAGGAGACCATTGCGCGGACTTTGGCCGCTTATGTCGCCATCTGTTTTGAAGTAGCGGAGCGCAGAAAGGCCGAGGAAGAAGTGAGAAAGCTCACCGGGGAACTGGAGAAACGCGTGGAGACGCGCACAAAAGAACTGCACGACAGCCAGCTGGCGCTGCTCAATGTTGTTGATGATCTCAATGAAAACGCGAAGAAATTGGCCGCCGTCAACCGGTCGCTGGAAGCGCTCAACAAGGAGTTGGAATCTTTCGCTTATTCCGTCTCGCACGATTTGCGCGCGCCGCTCAGAAGCATCGACGGCTTCAGCGCCGCGCTGCTTGAGGACTACAGCAATAAACTTGATAAAACAGGCAAAGATTATCTGGAGAGAGTGCGCCTTGCCTCGCAGCGCATGAGCGAACTCATTGATGACTTGCTCAAATTATCGCGAGTCAGCAGAGCGGTTTTTCATCCCGATCCGGTGAATTTAAGCGAAATAGCCAGAGAGATAGCCGCCAACTACAAGAAAAATACGGACAGCAAAACAGTCAAGGTAAAAATTAAAAAAGACATCATGACCGTAGGGGATAAGGCGCTTCTGCAAATCGTCCTGACTAATCTTATCGATAATGCCTTTAAATTCAGCGGCAAAGAGAAAAACCCACTGATCGAATTCGGCGTAAAGCAGGAAAATGGGCAAAATATTTTTTACCTGCGCGATAACGGCGCGGGCTTTAACATGACCTATGCCCATAAGTTATTCGGCCCATTTCAGCGCCTGCACACGCAGGAAGAATTCCCCGGAACGGGCATCGGCCTGGCCACCGTGCAGCGCATTATTCACCGCCACGGGGGAAAAATCTGGGCGGAAGGAGAAGTGGGAAAGGGAGCTACCTTCTTCTTCACGCTGCCAGCGTGAAGAAACGTGGCTCGTTATTCGTGAAGAGTGAAGCGTGAAAACCCGTGAAGTGAAGCGGGACTCGTGAAACGCATCTCGTGAAGAGTATCTCGTAAGGCACAAATAAGTATGCAAGAAAAAAGTAAAATAAAAAACTTCAGGGATTTGGAAGTGTGGCAGTTGGCTATGGAAATAGTTACGGATTCTTATAAATATACAAAATCATTTTCCAGAGAGGAAATGTATGGCTTAATTAACCAAATAAGAAGAGCAGCTTTGTCAATTGCTTCTAATATTGCCGTCGGCAGTTTTTATATATTGCTCTCGGCTCGTGCGCCGAACTGGAAGCGCAAATTGAGGCTAGTTTGCTTTTAGGATATATTACTCAGGACGCGAGGAATAAAATTATAGAAAAACTAGATCACGAATCGCGGATGCTGAGAAACTTAATAAAACGACTGAACGCGTGAAGCGAGAGAAAACGTGAAGCGTATTGCGTGAAGCGCGTAAGCCCGCGCATGCCTGTTGAAGCGTAAAACAATAAATACTATATACGAGATATGAAATCCGGCGAATGCCGGACGCTTCACGAACGACGTTTCACGAGCGACGCTTCACGCAATACGAGACACGCAAAAGGAAGAAGTTTTGCATGGAGAACAAAATTATTTTGCTGGTGGAAGACAATCCTGATGACGTGGCGCTGACGCTGCGTGCTTTCAAGCAAAACAACATTTCCAATGAAATCGTTATTGCCCGAGACGGCGCGGAGGCGCTTGATTATCTTTTTGGCACGGGTAAA
This sequence comes from Deltaproteobacteria bacterium, assembly GCA_037446735.1. Classification (GTDB taxonomy): domain Bacteria; phylum Desulfobacterota; class Syntrophia; order Syntrophales; family Smithellaceae; genus UBA4810. The sequence continues at coordinate 8,850 of JBBIHZ010000017.1, read as the reverse complement.
TACAAAGGCCGCGATAATAAAAATCTGCCGGTGGTAATCCTTCTTGATTTAAAACTTCCCAAAAAAGACGGCCTGGAAATTCTTAAGGAAATACGCGAAAATGAACTGACCAAATTTATACCGGTGGTTATCCTTACTTCCTCCAAACAGGAAAGCGATATTGTCAACGGCTACAAACTGGGCGCCAACAGCTACGTGCGCAAGCCGGTTGATTTCAATGATTTTGTCGCTGCCAGCAAAGCGCTGGGCCTTTACTGGCTTTTGTGGAATGAGCCGCCCCCCAAAAAAGCGTGAAGCGTCGCTCGTGAAACGTAGCTCGTGAAGAGAGAAGCGTGAAACACAGAAACATATGCGAGAACCAAAGTGACACTATTTATTTTTGTCATACCGTCGAAAGACGGTATCCAGACACCGCTCCGGCGGAGGCCGGGAACCAGAACATTGAATAATTACTGGATTCCGGGTCAAGCCCGGAATGACAAAACGTGAAGCACGGGGCACTAAATACTAGATACGCCTCACGAATTCCGCTTCACGAGATGCGAGATACAAAACACTAAAGGAATTTATAATGGTAAAAAACACATCCGAAACGGATACGCTAAAGCCCCTGCGTGTCCTGATTGTTGAAGATGAAGAAAATGACGCTTTATTGATAATCAGAGAGCTGAAAAAAAGCGGTTATAATCCTGAATATGAAAGAGTAGAAACCGCCGCGGAAATGAAAAAAGTCCTTCCTGAAAAAAATTGGGATATAATTTTATGTGACTATAAACTGCCAAAATTCAGCGGCATCAAAGCAATCGAACTGGTCAAAGATTTAAATATGGATATTCCGATAATCGTTGTCTCCGGCACCATCGGCGAGGAAACGGCGGTGGAGTGCATGAAAGTGGGCGCTCACGATTACTTCATGAAAGGCAAACTGTCGCGTTTGGGGCCGGCCGTCGAAAGGGAAATCAAGGAGGCGGCAAGCAGAAAGAATATAGAGCTGTCGGAGAAATTACTGAAAGATAGCGAGAAAAAATATCGGGACATGATTGATTTTCTGCCGGTAGCCATTTTTGAAATCGATACCAACGGCACTCTTACAACTTTTAATGAGTATTCTCTGCAACTTTTCGGCTACAGGCAGGAAGACTACAACGAAAATATGAAAGCCCTGCAATTTTTTGCGCCGGATGATTGGGACAAATTAAGAAAAAACATGCAAAAAGTGCTCAGTGGCACATCAACTCCGGGACAGGAATTTTTATTCTTGCGCAAAGACGGCGGCACTTTTCCGGGACTGATTTACGCTTCACCAGCACTTAAGGACAATAACATTATCGGGATAAGAGGGGCGATTATAGACATTACCGAACGCAAACAAAATTTTGAGAAAATAAGAAAAGCGTTGGATGCCACGGTGCGGGCAATGGCCGCGACGGTGGAAACGCGCGATCCCTATACGGCCGGACATCAGCAAAGAGTGGCTCATCTGGCGCAAGCTATCGCCATAGAAATGAATATCGACAGCGAGCAGATTGAAGGAATCCGCATCGCCGGAATGGTTCATGATATCGGGAAAATTGCCATTCCCGCAGAAATTCTCACCAAGCCGGGAAAACTCACCTCTCTCGAATACAATCTGATCAAAATACATCCGCAATCAGGTTATGATATATTAAAGGACATCGAATTCCCGTGGCCCGTGGACAAGGCTATCCTCCAGCATCATGAACGCCTGGACGGGTCGGGCTATCCGCAGGGCTTAAAAGGCGCGGCTATTATTTCGCAGGCGAGGATTCTGGCCGTTGCCGATGTCGTGGAAGCCATTGCCTCGCATCGACCTTACCGCCCATCGCAGGGAATGGATGCCGCCCTGGAAGAGCTTTACAAAAAGAAAGCAGTCCTTTATGATGAGAAAGTAGTTGATGCCTGCATAAGGCTAATCCGCGAAAAAGGATATGAACTGATTTGATAAACACCGATTACGGAGATTAGGGGAAACGATTACAAAGATTAAAAAGCAGGATTACAGAGACAGGAAAATGATTGCAGAGATTTTTTAATCGTAATAATCGCCGTTCCTGAATCGCCGTAATCATTTTCCAGAATCGCGGTTATCTTCCCTTCAAGAGATTGAGGTTTAAATGAAAAAAGCCGCTTCCGCAAAAGAAAATAAACTCAAACTCCAGCCGGTCAAACAAAAAACCCTGCGTGTTCTTATCGTTGAGGATAACGAAGATGACGCTTTGCTGATTGTCCGCGAACTCAAAAAAGGCGGCTATAATCCTGAATTCAGGCGCGTAGAAACAGCCGCGGCCATGAAAAAAGCGCTGAAAGACGAACAATGGGATATTATCTTGTGCGATTATTCCCTACCTAAATTCAATGCGCCGCAGGCCATCCGCCTTCTGCGGGAAACAAACACGGACGTTCCAATTATCATTGTCTCCGGCGCCATCGGCGAGGAAACCGCCGCGGATTGCATGATTCTGGGCGCGCGCGATTTTATCCGTAAGAGCAATTTATCGCGCCTGTGCCCCGCTATCGCGCGTGAACTGCAGGAAGCGACGACAAGAACCACAAGGCGACTGGCGGAAAAAGCCCTGCGCGAGAGCGAAAACTTTTTGGCCAGCGTCTTTGAGAGCATACAGGACGGCATCAGCATTCTTGATACAAAGTTCAATATTATCGGGGTAAACGAAACTCATAAAAAATGGTATATGCACAAGGCGCCGCTGGTCGGTAAAAAATGCTACCAGGCCTACAGCGACCGCAGCGAGCCTTGCACAATGTGCCCCTCCCGCCAGGCGCTTAGAACCGGGCGCCCTTCTTCCTTAATTGTGCCCAAAGAGGATAACAACAAAATCACGGGGTGGCTGGAAATTTACAGCTTTCCCCTCAAAGATGAGGCCACCGGCCAAATCAGGGGCGTCATTGAATATGTCCGTGATATTACCGAGCGAAAATCTCTGGAAGAAGCGCTGGAAAAGCAAAAACAATTCAGCCAGACCATCGTGGAAGAATCTCCGGCTTATTTTGTCGCCATCGGCGCGGATGGTAAAACAATCATGATGAACCAGGCCATGCTTAAGGCGATCGGCTATACCAGAAAAGAGGTGGAGGGAAAAGACTATATTCAGACATTTGTGCCCAAAGCAGACCGGGAATCCCTCTCCAAAATATTTGAACAGTTAACCAAACAAAAAAAATCAACGCTTAACGAAAACCGTATTCTCACCAAGAACGGCGAGGAAATTCTCGTGGAGTGGCACGGGCGCCCTATTTTCAAAGACAACGGCGAAATGGATTATTTTTTCGGCGTAGGCATAAATATTAACGAACGACATAAAGCTCAGGAAGAGCTCAAGCAGAGTGAAGAGAAATATCGATCGATCCTCTCCAACATCCAGGAAGGCTACTTCGAAGTCGATATCGCGGGCAATTATACATTCGTCAATGAAGCCAACTGCCGCCTGCTCGGATATACGCGGGATGAAGTGATAGGAATGAATTACCGGCAGCATATGGATAAGGAGTCTGCGGAAAAATTACGGAAAGCTTACACAACCTTATACCAAACCGAAAAACCGCTTCAATCGCTGGAGGTTGATTCTTTCAAAAAAGATGGAACTAAAGTAACTTACGAAACATCGGTGTCTCTTATAAAAGACGCACACGGAAAATCTATCGGTTTCCGGGGCGTTTCCCGCGACGTCACCGAACGCAAGCAGGCCGAAACGGCGTTGAAGCGCAGCGAGGAAAAATATCGCAGCATTCTGGAAAATATCGAAGATGGATATTATGAAACGGATCTCAGCGGCAACCTGACCTTTTTCAACGATTCCGCCTGCCGCATATCGGGATACAGCCCGGAAGAATCCATGAGCATGAACTTCCGTCAATACACGTCGGGTGATGAAGCGGATAAAATATATTCGATCTTCCATGAAGTGTACAATACAGGGATACCGGTCAAGGGATTTAACTATCAGCTAATCAGGAAAGATAAAACAAGCCGCTATGTGGAAACATCCGTATCCTTGCGCAGAAATGCCACGGACAAAATAACGGGATTCCGGGGCATTGTGCGCGATATTACCGAACGCAAGCTTGCCGAAGAAGAAATACACAAGAAACATGAAGAGATGGAAACAATGATTGAGTCCTCGCCGATCATGATCTACTTTAAAGACACGCAGAACCGCTTTATCCGTGTTAATAAAGCGATGCTGGAGGCGACGGGGCTCGCCAAAGAAGAAATCGAAGGCAGAAGCAACGAAGAAATCAACCCGAAACAGGCCGCCCAATTGCTGCGGGAAGACGAAGAAATCGTCGCGACCGGCAAACCAAAAATAGGTATCTATGAAGAAATAAAAACGAGAAAGGGCAAAAAGGTTCTCCTGACGGATAAAGTTCCATATCGCGACAAAGATGGAAACATTATCGGCATCATCGGTTTTTCCGTGGATATTACCGAACAGAAAAAAGCTCAGGATGCCCTGCGGGAAAGCGAAGAAAAATACCGAACGCTGGTGGAAAACGCGCAGGAAGGCGTTTATCAGTCGACAAAAGACGGTAAATATCTGACAGTGAATCTGGCTTTCGCGCGCATCCTCGGTTATGACACTGCCGAGGAAGTCATGCAATCCGTGGAAGATATATCCCGGCAGCTCTATGTGCAGCCGCAGGACCGCCAGAGATTGCTCAAGCTCGTCGAGAAATACGGCTCCGTAACGGATTTTGAGACGGAATTCTACCGCAAAAACGGAACACGCGTGTGGCTTTCCGTGAGCATGCATGCCGTGCGCGACGCCCGGGGTGAGGTTCTTTATTATCAGGGCATGGCGCAGGATATCTCGGAAAAGAAGAAAATAGATGCAGAACGACAGGAAAATCTCCGAAAATTGCGCAAAGCTTTGGGCGCCACCATTAACGCCATGGCAGTAACCGTGGAAACGAGAGACCCTTACACCGCCGGCCATCAGCGACGCGTGGCGCATCTGGCGCGGGCTATTGCCACGGAAATGAAATTATCTAACGAGCAGATCGACGCCGTGCGCATGGCCGGCGTTATCCACGATATCGGTAAAATCTCCATACCTTCGGAAATCCTGACCAAGCCCACGCAGCTTTCCGAGCTGGAGTATAATCTGATTAAAACACACCCGTCATCAGGCCATTCGATTTTGAAAGATATTGAATTTCCCTGGCCCATCGCCCGCATTGTGCTGGAGCATCATGAACGAATCGACGGCTCCGGATATCCCTACGGCTTGAAGGGTGAGGAGATACTGCTGGAATCCCGGATTGTGGCTGTGGCCGACGTGGTGGAAGCCATTTCCTCCCACCGCCCCTATCGTGCCGCGTACGGTATTGAAACCGGCCTTCAGGAAATTGAAAAAAATAAAGGCAAGTTTTATGACACGAATGTTGTTGATGCCTGCCTGCGTCTTTTCCGCGAAAAACATTACAACCTCGACGACTGAATTTCTTCGCGCGAAGATTTTTCAGAACACCCCGGCAAGAAAAGCCGACACTTCTTTTTTGACATCTTCAGCCCCTTCACCACGCAGGATGCCGTGATGACTGGCCTTGATTTTAATAATTTTTTTTCTCCTGGCGCCGATTTTTCTATATATTTCCGGGCCGCTGGCGGGATTAACCACCGGGTCATCCGTGCCCTGGATAACCAGCGCCGGATCACTGATATTTTTCAGGTGTTTTTCCACAACGTCCATTAACTGCCGCAGTTGATAGACGCCGTAAACGGGATTGCGCGTGTAATTTATATGGGGGTTTTCCGGATCATTTTCAACAAATTCCAGCTTTCCTCTTTGCACCCTGACTTTGGTCAGAAATTTGTTCCAGGCAACAATTGCCGAAGCGAACCTTGAGGAAATATTCTGGAGGCCGAGCGGTGCATTGATGGAAATCACGGCCTTGAATCTGCCGGGCTTGTTGGCCGCCTGTAAAAGCGCGATATCACCGCCGGTCGAAAAACCGGCAATAGCGAATGATTTGAGGTAATTTTTCATGATAATGTAGGCGCGTCCCGCCGAGTCATACCACTTTTCCCAATTGCGCGACGCCAGATCCTCCGGCGCCGTGCCGTGCCCGCGCAGGCGCGCTCCGTAGACGCTGTAACCGTTTCTATAAAGGTGTTCGGCCAAAGGCTTTATTTCTTCGGGCGCGGCCATGTAACCGTGCACCAGAATCACGCCTTTTTTACTAAGCATGCGCTTCCAGAAAAAAGGCGCTCCGATTTCCGGCTGCTTGCTCTCGTCCTTTATGTAAAATTTGCGGTAATCATCAGTAAAAAGCTTCTTATCCAGCTCAATAAAATGTTTTCTGATTTTTTGCCGGATATAAGCATCGGGTAGCAACATCAGGCGATTCAATGACTTTGTCAGATTACCAAGCGGCTCTATTTCATTTCTAAGAACTTCGATGATATTGTCTTTTCTAATGGTATGGAATTCGTAGTTCTTGCTGAAACGGGCGCTGTTTCTGATAAAGTATTGTCCTTCGCGCCGGATAAGCCCCTCGGCAATGGACGCCTGCACAAAGCGCTCGTATTTCTCGTGCGGATCATCGGTCAGAAGATAAAATTGCTTTCTGTCTAAAGTGGTATGATAATTATTTATCCCGCACCGGCGCAAATCATTAATAGCCAGGAAAACCCTGTTTTTAAAATCATCTTCTGTGATTTTGTTTCTGGTGTATTTGGCAAGAATGTAAGAGAAAATATGATCGTGATTGACCGTCGTCATGGAATAAATGGCGTCCATGTACTCATACATTATGGCGATATAAAGTTTTTTAAAAGGCGCGGCGTATTTTAATTCCCCCGGATGCAGGTAAAGTTTTTCGTCCGAGAGCATCTTATGGAGCGAGGCGCTGGCCTCAATGTATTTTTTCATGGGTATGGCCACACCAAAGTTAATGTCTATATCCACGCCGTGCGTCAGCATCGATCCCTCAACCTGCATTTCCTCCTCAAACCTCGCGGAAACATCTTCCACAAACCTGCCCACCACTTTGCTGATGACATTTTCCCGGGCCCTGACCGGATAATAGGTAACATTCACCGGCACGATATACGTTTCTTTACTGAGTATTTTTCCCACATCGCGCGCGTCAAAACCAAAATGATTTGCCAGCTGTCTTATTGATTGCTTATCGCCCCTCTCCCGAAAAAGACGCAATTCTTCCCTGATAAACTGTGAACGCAAAGCGATACGGGCCGCGCCCGTGTGCGGCGGTCTTCTGGCGCCCGTGTTGAAAACCATGTAGCGGCCTTTTTCGATAAGCTTTTTGTCCTTAATCATCTGGCCTTCGGGGAAAATAACAACCGGATTTTCGTTGGTGAGCAACGCCTTGATCAGAATCTCATCGCGCTGGGGATCCGCCGTGGAAATCGCCCCCAGCTTTTCCATCATCTCGCCCATCTTGCCGCCAAAAAATGATTTATCCGCGAGCGACAGCGGATATTTTTTGATTGTTTTCTTTATAATATAGGGCATCAGCACCGTCTCCATCCGCGTGAAATGATTCACCACGTAAAGCACCGGCTGATCAGGAACGTTTTCCCGGCCATGCACGCGGATATCCATGCCCGCGGTCTGGGTCAGCGCGTCAAGCGACATCATGATCGTTTTGATCAATCTGTTGGACAATTCCATAAATTACTCCCGCGTCACTGCTTTTTTTGTTTTTTGACGAAATTCATCCGCTGCTTTTCTCAAGATATCCGGTTTATTCGTGAAAATACCGCTAACGCCCGCTTCCAAAAGCTCGCGCATGCCACTTTGAAGATCAACAGTGTAAACATTTATGGGAATTCCGTGGGCTCGTAAATCGGCTTGTCTTTTTTTACTCAGTTCTTTTTGCGCGCAGTTGAAAGAGTCCGCCCCCAGCGGACCTACAATTTCCGAAGGCAATTTATCATTATACGTTTTTTTATCATACAGCACGGCAACAGAAACACGCGGGTCTATTTCCTTCAGGTGCGCCAGCGCGCGCGGGTCAAAGCTCGAAAAAACAACGTGCGGACGCATGCCGTGCTTTTCGACAAGGTCGAGACATTTCTCTTCAATGCCATTGGTTGTTTCATCAGTGACCGCTTCGGTTTTAATTTCGATATTTACAGCGATCTGATTGCGGCAAAGATCCAACACCTCATCCAGCGTGGGAATATTGGCGCCTTTAAATTTTGGGGCAAACCAACTGCCGGCGTCAAAGTTTTTCAGCTCGGCAAGATTGTAGGCGGCAAGTTTTCCTCTGCCGTTTGTGCAGCGGTTTATCTTTTCGTCGTGAAAAACAACAACTTCGCCATCCCTGCTCAACTGAACATCGAGTTCGATCATTTCCGCGCCAAGCTTTATCGCGCCGACGAAAGATTCGATGGTATTTTCCGGGTAATAGGCGGAAGCGCCCCGATGGGCAATAACGGTGAAACGATCATTGCCGCTTATTTCATATTTAAAAAATGAATATGGCCGGCGCATTTTTTAATAAACCTGTAATATCACTTGTGATCAAGCTGTAAACTTTTCAGGCAACCGCAAGCCCCTTCTCCCGCAGAAAATTTTTTACCTCCTGAATGCTCAGCAGGCGAAAATGAAAAACCGAAGCGGCCAGCAGAATGCCCGCCCCTCCTTTGACCACCGCCTCGTAAAAGTCTTCCACTTTCCCGGCGCCGCCGGAGGCAACCACCGGGACTTTTACCGCGGAGGATACGGCTTTCGTAAATTCTATATCATAACCCGCCTTGGTGCCGTCACCATCCATGCTTGTAGGCAGAATCACGCCCGCGCCCCGTTTTTCGCATTCACTGGCCCAGGCAATAGCGTCTAATCC